>DATLIL010001164.1:0-2305 GCA_035539475.1 Polyangiaceae bacterium | reverse complement strand
TCACTGGCGAGGGTGGAGCCGCTGGCGTCCCCGTGAGCGGCGGGGGTGGCGCGGGTGGCACGGACGACGAGTGTCTCGAAATGGGCGAAGGCGGCTCGGGGGGCGCAGCGGCGCCTTACGTGTGCGCCGACTACGAGTTCTTTCCTCCCGGCTGCACCTGCGCGGACTACCAGGGGCACGCCTACTTCTTCTGCGGCATCTACCGGAACTTCGAGAACGCGAACACCTACTGCGGCTACGACGGCATGCAGCTCGCGCACGTCGAGTCCTCGCAAGAGAACGGCTGGATCAGGGCGACGGCCATGGCGCGAGTGCCGCCGCTCGAATACTACTGGCTCGGTGGCACCTCCGACGGCACCCCGGACAGCTGGCGCTGGGTGGACGGCACTCCGTTCTGGTCGGGCAACACGCCGGGCGAGCCCGTGTGCGGACGCTTCGCGAACTGGCGCTCCGATGCGCCCTCGGACCCCGAGACGACCGAGCCGGATCAGCTCTGTCTGTACTTCACCATGGATGGCTGGGACGACGACGTCTGCAACGGCGATCGCATGTACGTCTGCGAGTGGTACTGAAGCGGCATGTCGCTGACGGTCGGGCTCGTCATCATGCTGCTGCTGGCGCTGCCGCTCGCCTGGGCGATCGCGCGCTCGAACGAGCTCTTCGTGCTGCGCGCCCGGAAGGGCAAGCTCGATCTCGTGCGCGGTCGGCTGCCGCAGGCCTTGTTCCGCGAGCTCGCTGACGTGGCCGAACGCCAGCGCCTGGACGACCTCGAGGTCCGCGCCGTGGTGGAAGGCGGCGTCCCCCGGCTCCTGGTGCGCGGCCAGATCAGCGAGGCCGCCGAGCAGCAGCTGCGCAACGTCCTCGGACGCTTCAAGCTGACCCAGATCCGCACCGGCAAGCTCCGCGCCTGAGTCTGACCTCACGGGTGGGCTGGTTTTGTTGGGGGAACACGCCGGTCACGGCGCTGCCTGTCGTGCTTCACGGCCAGGGCCTTGACCCTAAACTGAATCAAAGTATAGTTTCATTCAGTTATTCATGCCGCGCCTCCCGAGCGAAGAAAAGCGCCTGGCCATCCTGGCCGCGGCGCTGAAGCGCTTTCTGCACTACGGCCTGAAGAAGACCAGCATGCAGGAGGTGGCCAGCGACGCCGGCGTCGCCGTCGGCACGCTCTACCTCTACTTCGCCGACAAGGACGCGCTGGTCGCGGGCTGCGCGGTGCGCTTCGCCGAGGAGCACCGCCAGCAGGCGGAAGAGCTCCTCGGCGAGAAGCTACGCGCCGACAGGAAGCTCGTGCACTACGTGAAGCAGCGCTACGCCATCTGGCAGGAGGTCGGGCTGCGCGCGCCCGGCGCGCTCGAGCTCGCCGAGGCGGTGCTGCGGCTCACCCCCGAAAAGACGCAGGAGTTCGCCGAGGAGTTCGCCAAAAACCTCGCGCGCATCCTGAGCGAGGCCGCAAAGAGCGGCGTGTTCCACGGCGTGGTACCGGCGCGCGACGCGCGCGTGCTGGCGCTGGCGCTCGGTGTGTTCTTTCCCGTCGCCGGGCGCGAGCAGCCCGTGCAGCCTGGTGAGCGCGAGCTCGACCTCGTGCTCGATTGGTTCGTGAAGCAATTCCGCCGCAAGGAGTGAGCAATGGATCCAGTGATGGAGCTTTCGCAACGCGAGCCGTGGTTCAACCCCGGTGAGTACCCGTTCCAGAGCAAGTTCCTCGAGCTGCCGGCGGGCAGAATGCACTACGTCGACGAGGGGACGGGCAAGCCGCTCCTGCTCGTGCACGGCACGCCGAGCTGGAGCTTCGAGTACCGCGAGCTGTTCCGTGGGCTCCGTGGCGAGCGGCGCACGATCGCCGCCGATCACCTCGCCTTCGGGCTCTCGGATCGGCCGGCGGAGTTCTCTTACACGCTCGCCGATCACACCGAGAACCTGCGCCGGCTCGTCGCAGACCGCGGTCTCGAAAAGTACGACCTCCTGGTGCACGACTTCGGCGGCCCGATCGCGCTGCCGCTGGCGCTCGAGGCGCCGGAGCGCATCGGCCGGCTGGTGATCATGAACTCGTGGCTCTGGCCGATGGGCGTCGATCCCAGCTTCGAGAAGGGCAAGGCGCTGCTCGATAGCTGGCTGATGAAGTTTCTGTATCTGCGCGCGAACTTCTCGGCCAGCACCATGGTCAAGGCCTCGTGGGGCACGCGGCAGCCGCTCACGCGCGAGCGCCACCAGCGCTTCAAGGCCATGTTCCCCGACAAGGCCTCGCGCCTGGGCACGTGGGGCTTCGCGCGCGCGCTGGTGCGCGAAGAGGGTCGGCTGGCAG
>DATLIL010001163.1:0-8894 GCA_035539475.1 Polyangiaceae bacterium | reverse complement strand
ATTCGGGCGCTCTTCCAAGAGCGCTCGAACCGCTTGCCTTGCAGCGCGACAGGCGGCGCTGTTCCGGGGTGTTCCCAACAAACAATCAATCCCGGCTCGCGGTCGACTGACCGGAGGAAAGCCGCGCGAGGCCGCTCCTTCTTACAGCGCCGTCGGGGCTTGCGCGAAGACCGCGTCAGCGGGCTGAGCTGGATCCACCTGTGGGTCTTGGCAGCAGCAGATCTCGATCGAGATCTGAGACCCGAGTCACAACAAACTGACCGAACAGGCGCCGCTGTCTCACAGGTTACCCGGAAGGCCAGGCGCTGATGCGGAGGAACTCCGCAAGACAAAACCAATAGCGAGGCCGCGAAGCGGCCGAGCAGGCCGAGCCACGAGCCTCTACCCCTCTACGGCTTTGCGCAGCCGCTCCACCAGGGGCGCTATCTCCGCGTGACGCAACTTGTACAACGACGGGTTGGCCACGAGTACGCTCGAGATCTCACAGATGGTCTCGCGCTCGGCCAGACCGTTCTCGCGCAGGGTGGCGCCGGACTCGACCAGATCGACGATCAGATCGGAGAGGCCCACGAGCGGCGCGAGCTCCACCGAGCCCTGCACGTAGATGATCTCGGCCTGCACGCCCTTGCTGGCGAAGTGCTCGGCGGCGATGCGCGGAAACTTCGTGGCCACGCGCGGCAGATCGGGGATGCGCGCGCCGACCGGCGCCGCCACGGCCATGCGGCACTTGCCGACGCCGAGGTCGAGCGGCTGGTACAGGTCGTAGCCGCGCTCGCGCAGCACGTCGCGGCCGCTGACGCCGAGCTCGGCGGTGCCGTACTCGACGTAGGTGGGCACGTCGTCCGGCTTGAGCAGCAAGAAGCGCATGCTGCCGTCCGCGCTCTCGCGGATCAGCGTGCGGTCGTCATTCAGCAGCGCGGCCGTGTCGATACCGGCGCGCTCGAACAACGGGACGAGCGCACGCGTGACGCGCCCCTTGGGCACGGCGATGGTGACGGCCGTCATGGCTCTTCGGCTTCGAGGGCGATGCGCTCGATGTCGGCGCCGACGCCGCCGAGCTTCTTCTCGATCGCCTCGTAGCCGCGATCGAGGTGGTAGACGCGACGCACGGTGGTCTCACCGTCGGCCACGAGCCCGGCGATCACCAGCGAGGCGCTGGCGCGCAGGTCGGTGGCCATGACCGAGGCGCCCGACAGCCCGCGCACGCCCTCGACGATGGCGACGTTGCCACGCGTCTCGATGTGGGCGCCCATGCGGATCAGCTCTGGCACGTGCATGAAGCGATTTTCGAAGATGGTCTCGCTGAGCACGCTACGGCCCGATGCCAGGCACATCAGCGCCATCAGCTGCGCCTGCATGTCGGTGGGGAACCCGGGGTGCGGCGAGGTGGTGACGTCGACCGGCAGCAGGCGATCGAGGCGCTGAACCCGCACGCCGTCGCCCTCGCGCTCGATCTTGATGCCGGCGCGCCGGAGCTTGGCCACCACCGGCTCGAGATCGTCGAGCGGCGCCTGCTCGAGCAGCACGTCGCCACCGGCGGCGCCCACCGCAGCCATGAAGGTGCCGGCCTCGATGCGGTCGGCGATGATGGCGTGATCGAAGGGCTCGAGCTCGTCAGCCCCCTCGATGTGAATGATGCTGGTACCGGCGCCCTCGACGCGCGCGCCCATCTTGTTGAGCACGCGGCCGAGCTCCTCGACCTCGGGCTCGCGAGCGCAGTTGACCAGGGTCGATCGACCCTTGGCCAGCGCCGCGGCCATCATCAGGTTCTCGGTGCCCGTCACCGTGGGCATGTCGAAGACGATCTCGGCGCCACGTAGGCGCTGAGGTGCCTCGGCCAGGATGAAGCCGTGCTCGACCTGGATGCGGGCACCCAGGGCCTCGAGACCCATCAGGTGCTGATCGACCGGACGCGCGCCGATGGCGCAACCGCCGGGCAGCGAGACCTTGGCCCGGCCGTAGCGAGCCACGAGCGGCCCGAGCACGAGCACGCTGGCCCGCATCTGCCGGACCAGCTCGTAGGGCGCCTCCGGGTTCGCCGGCCGGCGCGCCGTGTGGACCCTGACCTCGGGGATGTCCACCGAGACGTCACGGCCGAGCACGCGCAGGAGCTCGGTCGTCGTGTCGATGTCACGCAGGCCAGGAACATTGCGCAGCAGGCTCTCACCGTCGGAGAGCAAGGTGGCGCACAGAATGGGCAGCGCCGCATTCTTGGCTCCGCTCACGTGGATGGAGCCGTGAAGCTGCTTCTTACCGCGGATGCGTATCGCGTCCATCGTCTGGCGGTGCCCTACGCCCAACGGGCCGGGCGCGCAACCAACCTATGAGAGAGGAGCTTCGGTTTGGGCAAGTTTGTCGCCGCTCCCCGCGGGCCTAGCCCTGGCTGAGACAGCCGACTAACCTCCCCCGCGTGCACCTTTTGAGACCACGGCGAACCGCTCCGCTCGTCCTGGGCCTCGGGCTGCTGTCTCGGACGGCCCTGGCCGACCCGGTGCCCTCGCTCGACTTGCGCAACTTCAGGCCGTCGACCGACTCGCAGGCGATCCTCTACCTCGAGCCCGTCTCGACTCCTGGCCCAGCGCAATGGAACGTGGGGGCGTGGGGCTCGTACGCGCACCGCCTGGTCGTGCTCGAAGACGCTCAGGGCGAGACGGTGCTCGTGCCGGTGCGCAATCAGTTCTCCGTCGACTACACCGCCGGCATCGGACTCGGCGAGCGTCTCAGCCTGGGCCTGAGCCTGCCGACCGTGGTCTATCAAGAGGGCGACGATCTGCCGCCCTCCTTCGGCGGCCAGACCCTGCCGACGACGAGCCTCGGCGACGTGGGCGTGACGGCCAAGGCTGCGCTGCTACCGCCCGGCTCGCTCGGCGGTCTGGGCTTCGGTGCCCTCGCCGAGCTCACCTTGCCGACGGGCGACGGCGCCTCCTACATCTCCGAGTCGAGCGCGACGGGTGGCCTCCGGCTGCTCGGCGAGCTCGGCCTCGTCGCGGCATCGTTGCGGGCGACCGTGGGCGCGCGCGTGCGCGGCAGCGAGCACGAGTACGCCGGCGAGAAATTCGGCCACGATCTGCCCTGGGGCCTCGGCATCACGCTCCGGCCTCAGGCCTTGGGGCTCGACAGCCAGGGCCGTTGGGTCTGGACGATCGAGGCACGCGGCGCGCTCGCGCTGTCCGACTTTGCCTCGGGGCCGCAGTCGCCGGCGTCGGTCGGCCTGGGCGCGCGCTATGCGATCGACGACTCCGCGCTGGTGCTGGGCGCGGAGCTGCCGATCGACGACGCCGTGGGCGTCCCGCTCGTGCGCGGCGTCGCCGCCGTCGTCTGGGCGCCGCGCTTCTACGACGCCGACAACGACGGCTTCGAAGACGAAACCGATCAATGCCCCGAGCTGGCCGAGGACCGCGACGGCTTCGAGGACAGCGACGGCTGCCCCGATTTCGACAACGACGGCGACGGCGTCGGTGACGACGACGATCGCTGCCCGGCCGAGCTCGAGGACGGTGACGGCTATCAGGACGAAGACGGCTGTGCCGATCCGGACAACGACGCCGACGGCATCAAGGACGAGAAGGACGCCTGCCCCGGCGAGCCCGGGCCCGCTGCCGCCAAGCCGGAGGAGAACGGTTGCCCGGTGAAGGACCGCGACCTCGACGGCATCCCCGACGCGGCCGACAAGTGTCCTGGCAAGGCCGAGGATCGCGACGCTTTCCAGGACGAAGACGGCTGTCCGGAGCGCGACAATGACAAGGACAAGGTGCCGGACGACGAAGACACCTGCCCCAACGAGCCTGGTCAGACGCGCTCCGATCCGAAGCTCAACGGTTGCCCGAGCCCCGACACGGACGGCGACACCTGGGAAGGCGAAGCCGACCGCTGCCCCGGGCAGGCCGAGGACTTCGACGGCAAGGAAGACGACGACGGCTGCCCCGACGAGGCCGCCGGTCAGCCCCTGGCCTCGTTCCGCAAGGTAGGCGAGCGCGTCGTGCTCGACCTGCGCCAGCCGATCACGTTCGACGTGAAGCCGACCGGCACCGAGCTCAGCGAGAAGAGCAAGCCGGTCTTGCGCGCGCTCGCCGCCCTGCTCAACCAGAACCCGAACCACGTGCTGATGGTCGCCGTGAGACCTCAAAACGCCACGCCGCAAGCCGCGCAGCAAGCGCTGAGCTCGTCCTTCGCCGTGGTCTACGAGCTCCGCGCGCTGACTCACCGCGACGAAGCGGCCGAGAGCATCGGCTGGGGCGCGGTACAAAAGGTGCCTGGCGCGCAGCGCGGTAACGTCGGCTTCCTGGTGCTGGCCGCCACGCCCAAGGCCAAGCCCGCTGTGCCCGCGCGCCCGCCCGCACCCAAGGGCACGCCCAAACCATGAGGCGGGCGCTGCTCGCCGAGCTCTTGCTCGCTGGGCTGTTGCTCCAGCCGGGCGAGGCCCTGGCCCAGCGCCGGCCGCAACGCCCGGAGCCCGCGGCTCCGCAGAAGCAGCGCTCGTTGAAGAGCGAGCTCGGCCTCGAGGCGGCCAAGCGCCTGCTCCGCAGCGACGACACGGAAGAGCGTCAGCGCGCCTTCGAGCGTCTATCGGCGATCAAGAGCGAGGCCGCGCTCGAGCTGCTCGGCCGTACACTCGACTCCGGAGGCGCTGCGCGCGACGGCCGCGAACGTCTGGTGGCGGTGCGCGCGCTGGCTCCGCACGCTCGCTCGCCGATCGCGCGCGCCGCGCTGATCCGAGCGCTGTCGGCGCCCGCCTCGATGGAGCGCGCCGACCCTCTGCTTTCGCTGGCGCGACAGACGGCCGCGCTCGCGCTGGCGCGCTCGGCCGATCCGCCCGCGCAGGCGGCTCTGGCGCAGGCCTTGCGCCAACCGGGGCGCAGCGCGGAGGCCGCGCTGGGCGCGCTCTCCGCCTACCCGCCCCCCGATCTACGACCCGTGCTGCGCGCGCGCGGCGCGCTGACGCCGGCGCTGCTCGAGCTGCTCGAAGCCATCGACGACCCGCGCACGCAGGGCTTGCTGCACCAGATCGCGAGCAAGGGCACGCCGGAGCTCCGCGCTCGCGCCCTGGTCAGCCTGGGCAAGGTGCAGCGCGCCACCGCCGCCGAGCTCGCGCGCCAGATCTGGAGCCACGAGCGGCACCCGACGCTCAGGCTGGCGGCCGCGCGCACGCTCGCGCTTTGCGGAGCGCCCGAAGCGCCGAGCGCGCTCGACGCCGTGTTCCAGAGCGACACCGACGCGGCCATCGCCATCGCGCTGGAAGCGCCGTCGCCGGCGCTCTTGCCCAGCCTCGAGCGAGCGCTGCCCGGCAGCAGCGGTGAACGCAGCGAGCAGCTGCTGGCCGCCATCGGGCGGGCGGGTGGCCCCCGCGCGGCGGCCGCGCTCGAACGCGTGCTGACGGGCGCCGGAGCCGCGGCCTTCGCCGCCGCGTATGCCCTGGCACTGGCGCCGGGCGACGAGGCGCGCGCCGCCCTGGAGCGGTCGCTGTCAGGCACGGCCATGCCCCGCAGGCTGGCGGTGCTGGCCGGCGCGCTGCGTGCTTTCGTCCTGCGCGACGAGCCCAGCGGACTCGGTGCAGCCAGCGACGCGCTGGTCGCGGCGACGGATCCCGCCGATCGCGCCGCCGGCGCCTTCGCGCTGGCGCTGCTCGATCGGCGGCGCGGCGCCGAGCTCGTCAACGTCGCTGATCCGGTCGTGGTGCGCGCCGCCGCGCGCGCGGCTCTGGCGGCGGGCTTTGCAGCAGACGCCGCGGAGCGGCTCGCTCGCGAAAACGACGCCCTGACTCGCGCTGCCCTCGCGGTCTCGCTGGCGGACGACAGCGCCGCCGACCGCGTTCCGAATGCCGTCCTGGAGGCCTTGCTCGAGAGCGGCAGCGTGGCCGCGCCGCTCGCAGCGCGTGCACTGGCAGCACGCGACACGGAGACACAGCGTGCCCGGGTGGAGCAGCTCTTGAGCAGCGCCGATCGCGCGCTGCGCGCTCACGCCGCCGTCGGTCTTTCGCGCAGCAAGCTGCCGAGCGCCGTCGGCCTGCTCGAGGCCGCCTATCGCTTCGAGACCGACGCCGGCGTGAGGCGAGCCATCGTCGTGGCCTTGAGCCAGCGCCCCGAGCCAGGACGAATGCGCACGCTCGAGCTCGCCGCCGGCTTCGATCCCGACGCCGCCACGAGGCACGGCGCGCGCCTGGCGCTGTCGTCCGCCAAGCTCGGGCCGAATCAGCCCGGCTCCGGCACGTTATGGGTGCGCCTGGACCGCCCGAGCGGCGGCGCGGAGCTCGGCGTCATGGCGCTGTCCGGACCGGGGGCTGCCGTGCCGGGCTTGCCCGACCCGAGCGGCTTCGTCGTCATGGCGGGGCTGCCGCGCGGCCCGCTCGAGCTCTGGCTTGCGCCGGCCGCTGGCCGGGGTCAGGAAAGGACGCCATGACCGAAGCCAGCGAGGCCCAGAGCTCGTTCGAGCAGTCGCTCAAGCGCCTGGGCGAGATCGTGGAGAAGCTCGAGAGCGGTGAGCTCGGGCTCGAGGACTCGCTCACGCTGTTCGAAGAGGGCGTCAAGCTCGCGCGCCAGGCACAGCAGCGGCTCGACAGCGCCGAGAAGCGCGTCGAGGAGCTGATGGCGATCGACGCTCAAGGTAACCCCGTCGTTCGCAGCTTGCCCCAAGAGTAGCCGATGCAGCCCCTGCTCGCCGACACGGCCGCCGCGCTCATCATCGGCAACGAGCTCTTGAGCGGCAAGGTAGCGGAGAGCAATCTGGTGGAGCTCGCGCGTACCCTGCGCGCCATCGGCGTCACGCTGCGCCGCGTGGTCACCCTGCCCGACGAGCTCGAGGCGCTGGCCCAGGAGATCCGTACG
This sequence comes from Polyangiaceae bacterium, assembly GCA_035539475.1. Classification (GTDB taxonomy): domain Bacteria; phylum Myxococcota_A; class Polyangia; order Polyangiales; family Polyangiaceae; genus PMG-095. Next base: position 2,073 of record DATLIL010001163.1, on the reverse strand, counting down.
CTCAGCGCGGCGCACGATGTCGTCTTCACCAGCGGCGGCGTCGGCCCGACGCACGACGACGTCACTGTCGAGGCCGTGGCCCGAGCCTTCGGCGTGAGCGCCGTGCTGCACCCCGACCTCGCGGCGGTGATCCGCAGAGCCTACGGCGATGCCTGCACCGACGCCCATTTGCGCATGGCGCTCGTGCCAGAGGGCGCGCTCCTGGCCACGGCGCCAGAGGTCGACTGGCCCCTGCCGGTGATGCGCAACGTGTTCATCCTGCCCGGTGTGCCCGAGGCCTTTCGCACCAAGCTCAGCGCCGTGCGCGGCTGGGTGCGCGGCCCCAAGCCCTTCGTCTCGCGCGCCGCGTTCACGACGCTCGAAGAGGCCAACTTGAAGAGCCTGCTCGACGCCGTCGTCGCGCGGCACCCCAGCGTCGAGGTGGGCTCGTACCCGCGCTGGTTCGAACCGTCGTACAAGACCAAGGTCACGTTCGATGGCCGCGAGAGCGAGCACGTAGACGCGGCTCACTCTGATTTCATTTCCGGTCTTCCCGACGGCACCCTGGTTCGCAGCGAGTAGGCCTTGCTGCGAACTTGCACGGCCGCGCTGCGCGCGGCCTCGCGTTTGATTCTTGTTTTGCGGAGTGTCTTCGCACTAGCAGCTCCGCCCTCCTCGCGTTTTCTTGATTTGGCCGAGTTCCTCCGCATAGCGCCTGGCCTTCCGGGCGTGCTGTTAGAAAGCCTTGCTCGGCGGGCTCCGCCCGCCTCGCGTTTTCTTGATTTGGCCGAGTTCCTCCGCATGGCGCCTGGCCTTCCGGGCGTGCTGTTAGAAAGCGGCGCCTGTTCGGTCAGTTTGTCGTGACTCCGGTCTCTGGTTTCGATCGAGATCTGGTCTCCCAAGACCCATGAGGTCGTCGCGGCTCGGCTCGCTGACGCGAGCCGAGCTTCCCGCAACAGCACCGTAAGGTTTTTGGGACTTGGTTTGGGAACACTCCGGTCAACACGCTGCCTGCCGCTTCGCACCGTGACCAGGCGAGCGGCGGCCAGTGGCGCCTGAGCTGGCCGCCAAGATTTTTCCTCTTCAAATCAGCGCCTGTTGGAGCGGCACGACTTCTGCTTGGCGACGGGGGCATGCCCGATCTGCGCGAACGCATTCTTCACAGCGGCGTCGAGTCGTTGTCCGACGTCGAGCTCGTCACCGTGCTCGTCGGTACCGGCTCGGCGCAAGCTCCGGCGGCCGAGGTGGCGCGCCGGCTGCTCGACGACAATCTCGGCCTGGAGGGCTTGAACCGGCTGACCGCGCTCGGCCTGGCGGCGCACCACGGGCTCGGGCCCGCCAAGGCAGCGCGAGTGGCGGCGGCGCTCGAGCTCGGCCGGCGTAGCGCCCTGCGCTCCGCGGCGGCTCGCACCACGCTGAGCTCGTTCGACGCGGTGGCGGCGTGGGCTCGACCGCGGCTCTCGGCACTCGAGCACGAAGAGGTCTGGCTGCTCGCGCTCGACGGTCGCAACGGCTTGAAGTCGGCGCGGCGCATCGCCCAGGGTGGCATGCACGGCTGCGCGCTCACCACGCGCGACGTGCTCGCCCCCGCGCTGCGCGACGCTGCCAGCGCCATCGTGCTCGTTCACAATCACCCGAGCGGCGACCCACGACCGAGCCCCGAGGACGTGAACATGACGTCGCTGGTGGCCAGAGCCTGCGAGGTGGTGGGCATGCACCTGCTCGATCACGTGATCGTGGCGCGCGGCGGCTCCGCCTCACTGCTCGAATCCGGCGCCATGGGCTAGCCCTTCGCACGCGATGGACTCGCGAAGGGCTACCGAGGGCCGAGCACGCAAGCGGCAGGCGGCGCGTTGCCCAGTGTGTTCCCAAATCCAGCGAGCCACCAACTTCCAGAGCCGCTACAAGAAAGAAGGCGGAGACCCGAGTCGACGAACGCGCCGCGCGATCCCCGACGGGGGACGAACTGACCGAACAGGCGCCGCTTTCTAACATTCCGCCCGGAAGGCCAGGCGCTATGCGAAGGCACTCCGCCAAACAAAAACAAACGCGAGGCGGGCGAAGCCCGCCGAGCCAGAAATTTCCATCCGGCCA
>DATLIL010001162.1:0-12431 GCA_035539475.1 Polyangiaceae bacterium | reverse complement strand
CGTGGCTGATGCGCGCGGCTCGGAACAAGGCCATCGATCGGCTGCGCCGGCGCTCTCGCTTCGAACGGCCGCTCGACGAAGAGCTCGAGCGCTCACTGGGAGACGAGCCTGCGGAGTCCGCGTCGAGCGAGGAGCAGGACGACATGCTTCGCCTCATCTTCACCTGCTGCCACCCGGCGCTGGCGCTCGAGGCTCAGGTAGCGCTGACGCTGCGCACGGTGTGCGGCCTGACCACCGAGGAAATCGCGCGTGCGTTCCTGGTCGAGACGCCGACGATGGCGCAGCGCCTCGTCCGCGCCAAGACGAAGATAAAGGTCGCCAGGATCCCGTACGTGGTGCCCGCGGAAGGCGACGTCGCTGAACGCGTCGACGCCGTCCTCGCCGTCATCTACCTGGTGTTCAGTGAAGGCTACGCCGCGACGGCCGGCGATGCGCTGATCCGGCGCGAGCTCGTGGCGGAGGCCATTCGCCTCGGGCGCCTGCTCGAGCGGCTACTGCCAGCTCGCGCCGAGCCGGTGGGACTCCTGGCCTTGATGCTGCTCCATGATTCGCGGCGCGATGCCCGCGTCGATGGCGCGGGAGATCTGGTGCTCCTCGAGGACCAGGATCGCTCGCGCTGGGATCCGCAGGCCATCGGCGAGGGCCTCGAGCGCCTCGACCGGGCGCTCGCCATGGGCCCGGCGAACGCCTACACGATCCAGGCTGCGATTGCGGCGCTGCATGCTCGTGCGGCGCGCGCCGTGGACACCGATTGGGCCCAGATCGCCCTGCTCTACGCGGCGCTGTCTCGGGTGTCGCCGAGCCCCGTCGTCGTGCTCAATCACGCCGTCGCCGTCGCCATGGCCGAGGGTCCGGAGCACGGCCTCTCGCTGCTCGAGCCACTGGCGGGCGAGGAGGGCATGCAGGGCTACCACCTGTTCTTCTCTGCCCGCGCGGACCTCTTGCGGCGCGCCGGGCGTTTCGGCGAGGCGCGCGCCGACTACGAGCGCGCCCGCGATCTGGCCGGGAACGCCCCCGAAAGGCGCTATCTCTCGAAGCGCCTGCAGCAGGTCACCGCCCTGCACTCCTCGGGCAACTCCTGAACGGATTTGACCGCGGCCGGCGCGGTGATAACGCAAGGTCTCGCGGCTTCATGATCACCATCGTCGACTACAACGCCGGGAACCTGCGCAGCGTCAAACGCGCCTGCGACGCCGTCAACGTCGAGGCCGTCTTCGCCGACCACGCGGCGGCGCTCCTGCGCGCCAAGAAGGTCATCTTCCCCGGGGTGGGGGCAGCCAAGAGCGCGATGGAGCTCTTGAACCGCACCAAGATGGCCGACGCGCTGCGCACGTTGGTCCAGAGCGGCGTGCCGGTGATGGGTATTTGCCTGGGAGCCCAGCTCATCCTCGAGCGCTCCGAGGAAGGCGACGTCGAGTGCCTGGGCCTGCTCCCCGGCCGCGTACGCCGCTTTCAGCCGCAAGACGCCACGCTCAAGGTACCGCACATGGGCTGGAACGCGGTGGACGCGGTGCAACAGCACCCGCTGCTCGCGTCGCTGCGACCGGGCGACGAGTTCTACTTCGTGCATTCCTACTATCCCGACCCCGCGAGCGAGCAGGTCGTGCACGGCGTCGCCGACTACGGCGGGCGCTTCTGCTGCGCGCTCGGCCGAGACAACCTGTTCGCGACGCAGTTTCACCCCGAAAAGAGCGGTCAGATCGGGCTCGAAATCTTGAAGCGCTTCGCCAGTTGGGACGGTTCGCCATGCTGAGCAAACGACTCATCGCCTGCCTCGATGTCCGCGACGGAAAGCTCGCCAAGAGCGTCAAATTCGTCGACACCAAGGACATCGGCGACCCGGTCGAAAAGGCCAAGAGCTACTACGACGACGGCGTCGACGAGCTCGTCTTCTACGACATCACGGCCTCGAGCGACGGGCGTGGCATCATGCTCGACGTGGTCGAGCGCGTGGCCAGCCAGCTGTTCATTCCGTTCTCCGTCGGCGGCGGCATCCGCTCCGTCGAGGACGCCACCAAGCTCAGGCTGGCAGGCGCCGAAAAGATCAACGTCAACTCGGCGGCGGTCAAAGACCCCGAGCTGATCCGGCGCTGCTCGGAGGCGATCGGGGCACAGAGCGTGGTGCTGTCGATGGACGTGAAGAGGAGCGAACGCTCGGCGGCGCTGCCCTCCGGCTACGAGATCGTGATCAACGGCGGCCGCACGCCGACCGGGGTCGACGCCGTGCAGTGGGCGGCGCGTGGTCAGGAACTCGGCGCCGGTGAGCTCGTGGTCAACTCGATCGACGCCGACGGCACGCGCGAAGGCTACGATATCGAGCTGACGCGCACGATCGCCGAGACGGTCAGCATCCCCGTGATCGCGTCGGGCGGAGCTGGCGAACCGAAGCACCTTCACGAGGTGCTGACCGAGGGCAAGGCCGACGCCGCGCTGGTGGCGTCGATCGTGCACTACGGCCAGTACAGCATCCCCCAGCTCAAGGCCTACCTACACGAGCAAGGCGTGAAGGTGCGGCTGACGGGCGCTCACAACCCGTAGCGCTCGAGCGAGCGCTTGCGCTGCTTCTCCGGTCGCCGACTGGCGAGCCACCAGACCAGCGCGGTGAGCAGCAGCGCGACGGCCGAGATCAACAGGTTGTCGGCTGGCGTCCGGCCCTGAACGGCCGTACTGAGCGGCCTGGGGGCGCCGGCGTGCTCGGCCTTGGCTTTCAGCTCACGCAGGTGAGACACCGGAATCGCGAAGTTCAGCGACTGACCGCGCAGTCGCTGTCCGACCGCCACACCAACTACCTCCGCGTTGTCGTCCAGAACGGGCGAGCCGCTCGAGCCCGGCGACATGGGTGCCGTGATCTGCAAACCCCAGCTCGAGAGGTCGTCGCTCACGGTGCGCATCTCCGGTCCCCGCTCGCGCACCGCCGAGACGATGCCGGTCGAAACCGTACCGGCGAGGCCCATCGGACTGCCGATCATGACCACGGAAGCGCCTTGTTTGGCCGGAACCATGGCCAGACGCAGGCTGTGATAGCTCCCGCGCTCGAGCTGCAAGATGGCCAGATCTGCGCTCGGATCATCGGCCCAGACACCGGTAACGGCCACCTCCTTGCCACCGCCGAAGACAGCCACGAGCCGGCGCGCGTCTTCGATCACGTGATGGTTCGTGGCGAGCTTACCGTCGTCGCTGATCACGAAGCCGGAGCCGTTGCCCACCTCCTTGTTGCTCGCATCGCGCTCGCTCACGTGCACGACGCTGCCGCGCGTGCGCTCGAGCAGTTCTTCGAGTGGTGCTGCGGCGAGCACCAACGGCCAGGCCGTGAGCGCGAGGACGAGGCTCGAGGCTGGGAGCGCGCGCACCACTCAGAGGTTAGCACGCGCCCGATGGGCAACTACTGGCTGCTCGGACCCGGCGGAAAGAACAGGGCTTCGACCTTGGCGGCGCAGATGAAGTCGTTCAGGCTGAGACCCCCCACCGTGTGCGTCCAGTACACGACGCGGCAGCGGTTGTAGGAGACCTCGAGGTCGGGATGGTGGTCCTCCTGGTGAGCCACCCAGGCGAGCGCGTTCACGAACGCCATCGTCTCGTGGAAGTTCTTGAAGGCATAGATCTTGGTCAGACGGTTGCCCTCGACTTTCCAGCCCGGGACCTCGACCAGGAGCCGCTCCACGACCTCTGCCGAGAGCGGCGGCGTGCCCGGCGGATGTGGCTCACTACGGCGCGCGATCAGCGTCGACATGCACTACCTCCGCGGCGGATGCTGGCACGGAGGTCCCGCCGTCACCACCGGAGACTTTGCGCACGGCCGCCGGCAGCGTTTCACCGCGAGTCCGCTAGCGCACGAGGCCCCAGCGTTGCCGGTTGGCCTGCACTTCCTCGTAGGCGGGTGCTCCGTCCTTCTTCGTGCGCAGGACGACGAAGCCCTCGTCGCGCCGCGCGCTCTGCGCGTTCAGCGCGATGTCGTCCGCGAACGCTTCCGGCACCTCGTCGTCGGGATAGATCGCAACCCAGGGACAGGCCGGCTGGCACATCCCACAATCGGTGCACTCGCTCGGATCGATGAACAGCTGGTTCGGTAGGTCCGACGCGCCTGAAGGGGGCCGGTGGGCAACGATGCAGTCGACCGGGCACACGTCGACGCAGGCGCCGTCGACGCAGTCGACGCAGAGCCGAGTGATCACGTGCGCCATCAGTGCACCTGCACTTTCTCCGCGCCGCGGCGCAGGCTGCCGTCGAGGAGTACGTGTCGTCCCCGCCGCAGGGTGAAGCCGACCTCGTCCGCGCGTGCACCAGGACGAACGTCGAGGTGGCTCGCGGCGAGCTCGTGTCCGACACCCACCAGTCGCTTGAGCTGGAGCGCCGTCGAGCGATCGAGCGGAGCGAGCTCCGCCCGGCGCAGGTTCGAGACCTTGAGCGACGAACGCGGGATACGTCCGCTGCCCTCACACATGGGGCAGGTCCGACCGAGCGCCTGCCGCAGCGCGTCCTCCACGAACTGCGTCTGATTGGGCAGCTCGCGCAGGGCTTCAGCGAGCTCGTGGTTGACCCGAAACGTGACCCGCGTCTTCATGTACAGCATTATGCTGCACATCCTCGGGAGGCGCCAGTCCGGACGCTTAACTAGTGAAAATCATTAGCGACTGAACTGCCCCGGCAGTGACAGAAATGGTGAGCTCCCCTGGCAAAAAACGAGGGGATTTCTACGCCATTTCGGATGGAACGAGCTGCGCATGACCCCTGGGGGTGGAACCCGCCTCAGGCGGAGCAAAGCCATGAAACGTCTCGCCCATATCTCCGACCTGCATTTCGGCGCGGCCGATCCCAGGCTCGTGCTGGCCCTCGACGAAGACCTCGACGAATTCGAGCCCGACCTCATGGTCGTGACCGGCGACCTCAGCCGGCACGCTCGGCCCCACGAGTTCGAACAAGCACGCGGCTTCCTGGACGGGCTGCCGTACGCCCGCGTGGTCGTCCCGGGCAACAACGACATCGCGCCGCCCTACCGCCCGCTCGCGCGCCTGTTCAACCCCTACGGGCGCTACACCGACTTCTTCCCCCAGACCCTGAACTCGTTCTTCGCCGACGATCAGATGCTCGTGATCGGGCTCAACACCGTGCACCCGCTGCGCTGGACTGAAGGCACGCTCTCGCTCGAGCAGGTGGACTGGATCGAGCAGCTCACGCAGCGCCACCCCGAGAAGTTCCACGTCGTGGCCGCTCATCATCCACTCAAGCACGTGGCCGAGCCTCCGCTCGAGCCGGAGCTGACGAGCGGAGAGACCTTGCTCCATCGGCTCGAGCGCGCCGGTGTCGATCTGGTGCTGACGGGCCAGCTGGAAGGAGACCACGGCACTCCGCCCGGACGTCCCTTCGGTGTCAGCGAATCGATCTTGCTGGCTCAGGCCTCGACCGGCACCACGCTGAACCCGCGCTGGCCGCTGAACGCGTACAACCGCATCACGCTCGGCGGCGCCAACGTCCACATCGAGCTCCGCGCCTACTGCGACGATCGCTTCACCTGCATCAGCATCGGCAACTACGAGCGACGCTTCGGACGCTGGCGCCCGATGGTGCCCGAGACACCCGGTCCCTTCCGGGCGACGCTCTGACGCGTCACTCCTCGAGCAAGAGCCGCTTTTCGTTCATCGCCGACGTCACTGGGTGCAGGCGCTCGTCGGCGCGAATGGCCGTGATCAATCGCCTGGCCGCAGCGACGTAAGCCTCGCGATCGAGCTCGCCGCGCAGGAGCTGCACGCGCAAGAACACGGCTGCCGTCTGCGCCACGTCGCACAGGCAGTAGTTGCGCACCTCTGCCAATCGCCCGGCGTGGACCAGCGGACCGACGTCCTTGCCGTCGACACCGACCTTGCCGGGCATGCCGCAGAGCTTGGCGATGACGTCGAGACGCGAGGGACGCGCGGCTCCGAAGTCGGCCACGTAGTCCATCAGATCGAGGTGGCCGTCAGCGGAGAAGCGATAGCGCATGTCGCGCGAGCGGTAGTAGTGCCGCAGCGGAATGCCGTAACGCAGGCAGCGCGTGGCGATCACGGGCATGTCGAAGCCGCGACCGTTGAAGGTCACGATCGTGGGGCGCCGCTCGTCGAGCAGACGGGCGAAGTCGGCCAGGATGCCGGACTCGTCCTTCGACTCGCTGAAGGTGCCCATCCGCTTCACCTCGTAGGCGGCGTCGAACATCAGCGCGCCGATGCAGACGATGCGGTGATGGGGTGGCGCCGGCAACCGGTCGGCCTCGGCCCCGGGCAGAATGGGGAGCTCGGCGTCGAGGACGGTTTCGATGTCGAGGACCAGAAACGAGGCGCTCACCGCAGGTGCCGCCCATCGGACCGTTTTGCTGGCCCACGGTCAACTGGCGCTCCGGCGACTCTGCACTGGCCCGGCGGCCGCCTTCGATAATCGGGCCAAGGACCGGCGAATTTTGGCCTATTTTCGAGCAGTTGACAGGCGGTATCGGGCGTGCTGACGTTGGCGCGAGGTCTGAGTGCACGAGCCCCAACTGCTGGCGACCGACGAGCGTCGTGGCCCCAAGTGCCACGCGTCGAGTCGCGCATTGATCGGCCCCGTGAGCGGACTTTCTAAACCGGACCCCACCCGACCGGATCGAGCGCTTTTGCGGGGCATCTCCCCGGGCGCGGGGCAGGTCCGACGCCTCATCCATTTTATGCCCCGCGGAAGACGCCCGCCGCAGTCGAGCGGCCGGGCATGCCGTGCCGACACATGGGTCGAAATACACTTGTCATCAACTGTGACATTCGCGAGACGCGCGTTGCGCTGATCGAAAACGGCGTCATCGCCGAGCTGCAAATCGAGCGAGCTGCCAACCGGGGGACGGTCGGCAACATCGTGCTCGGACGCGTGACGCGCGTGCTGCCTGGCATGCAGGCCGCCTTCATCGACGTGGGCATGGAGCGCGCCGCGTTCCTGCACGTCGAGGACCTGATCCGTCCGGACGACTTCGAGTCGTACCTGGCGGGAGCGCGCAACTACGACGCAGAGGAACGCTGGAACAAGGGCGTTGGCGGCAAGCGTCGTCACGGACCGGCCGGCGGCGCCAGCGCGGAAGAAGGCGACGACGACGAGGACGACGACGAGGACGACGAGCCCTCGAGCGTGGTCTCGTCCGTGGCCCCGGTCCCCGAAGAGGACGACGCGGCTGACGAAGACGAAGACGACGAAGAAGAGGACGACGAGGAGCCGGCCGAGAGCCTCCAGACCGACGAAGAAGAGGAGGAGGAAGAGGACGGCGGCGACGAAGATCTGGCCCAGGACGAGGACGAAGAAGCGCCTCCGGAATCACCCAAGCCGAGCTCTGAGCGCGCGCCACTCGCTGCCTCCGAGGAAGCCATCGACGCGGACTGGGGTGACGACGAAGACGAGGACGAAGAAGCGGACGACGTCGAGGCGACCGCTGAAGACGCCGAGGCCCCCGAGCAGGGCGCGGCCGCGGGTGAAGCCCCCGGCGAGCCCGAGCCGAGCTCCCCGGGCACCTCACGTCGTCGTCGGCGGCGGCGGCGGCGGCGCGGTCGAGACCGTGATGCTTCCGGCGCAGGCGCCGAGAACGGCGCCAAGGAGGCTGCGCGGCCTGAACCGTCACGCAGCCAGAATCCGCCGGTGCGGGCGGAGCAACGGCAGGCCAGCGGGCGCGGCCGTGATCGGGATCAGCGCCGCTCCGACAACCGCCGCGGCGAAGGTCGTGAGGGTCGCGAGGGCCGCGGCGACCGCAAGGATCGCAAGGGCCGCAAGGTGCCGTCGCGCGTGTCGCGCTCGGTGCCGATCACCGAGGTGGTCAAGGAAGGCGACCTCGTGATCGTGCAGATCTCGAAGGAACCCATCGGCACCAAGGGCGCGCGTGTCACCAGTCACGTCTCGCTGCCCGGCCGCTACTGCGTTTACCTGCCGACGGTCGAGCACGTCGGCGTGTCCAAGCGCATCGGCTCGTCACGCGAGCGCGCACGGCTGCGTGAGGTGGTCGAGACCCTGAAGCCGCCGTCTGGCGGCGTGATCGTGCGCACGGTCGCCGAGGGCCTGACCAAGAAGTCGTTGAAGGCCGACCTCGGCTACCTGATCCGGGTCTGGGAGGACGTCTCGCGCAAGCGCGAGAACGCCAGGGCGCCGTCCATCCTCTACACCGAGCTCGACCTGGTGCTGAAGACGGCGCGCGATCTGTTCAGCGACGAGATCGAGAGCATCGTGATCGACGACCGCGAGCAGTACAAGCGGCTGGTTCGCTTCGTCGAGATGTTCATGCCCAGCCGCGTCAAGGACGTGCATCTCTACCAGGGCGAGGAGCCCATCTTCGACGCCTACGGCATCGAGGACGAGATCTCGCGCGCGCTCAGCCGCAAGGTCCAGCTCCCCAGCGGCGGCTACCTGATCATCGATCAGGCCGAAGCGCTCACCGCGATCGACGTCAACACGGGTCGCTACGTGGGCAAGGGCAGCAAGGACCTCGAAGAGACGGCGCTGAAGACCAACCTCGAGGCCGTGGACGAGATCGCCTACCAGCTCCGCTTCCGCAACATCGGCGGTCTGGTCATCCTCGACTTGATCGACATGGACATGTCGCACAACCGCGAGAAGGTGTGGCGCGCCCTCGAGCAGCGGCTGTCGAAGGACAAGGCCAAGACCACGATCAACCGCATCAGCGAGCTCGGCCTGATCGAGATGACGCGCAAGCGCACGCGCGAGAGCCTGACGCGCATGATGCACGAGTCGTGCTTCTACTGCGACGGCACGGGCCAGATTCAGTCGAAGACGACGATCGCCTACGAGATCCTGCGCCAGATCCGGCGTGAGCGACAGAACCTGGCCGGCTACTCGGTGCTGGTCAACGCGCACCCGGCCATCGTCGACCTGATGCAGGGTGAGGAGCGCCAGGCGGTGGCGGAAGCGGAACGCCGCTATCAGCGCCGCATCGAGCTCATGCCGCGGCGCGAGTACCACATCGAGCAGTTCGACCTGCAGGGCAAGTGATGGAGAGCGGGCGTAAAGACGGGTGAGGCTCGCGAGCCGAGCCGAGCCTGCAACGACCTGGGAGTCTTGGAAGAACAGATCACGATCGAAGTACGAGACCCAAAGCCAACACGAAAAACCGGCGAGGCCGGCGAAGCTCGGCCTCCCCTCGCCTGGGACGCACCTCCGATGGCAAGCGGCAGAAAAGACGATAGAGTCACCATCAACAAGAACTTCGACTCGTTCGATCAGTTCATCCAGGAGTACGTGACCAACGTCTCGCGCTCGGGAGCCTTCATCAAGACCAGCGCCGAGCTCAGCGTGGGCAGCGAGGTCAACCTCAAGTTCTCGGTCGTCATGGACGGCGTCGAGACGATCGAGGGTGTGGGCGAGGTGGTTCGCGTCGAGAAGGATCCGCCCGGCGTGGGCGTGGTGTTCAAGGAGCTCCACGGCTACTCGGCGGAGCTGATCGAAAAGCTGCTCACCACCCGCCGCTGATACCGACGGCCGCCGGCGGGGAGCGAGCTCCACCGCCGGCAACCATCGCGCTTCGTCAGCTCAGAAGCAGGTCGCGTTGTTGTTCGGGTTGATGTTGCCGGGGCAGGTGGCCCCGTTCGTGCACGACCCGACGTCGTTGCAGAACTCGCACACGCCCACGGTCGCATTGGCGCAGTCCGGATCGACTACGCCGCAGCCGCAGTCGCAGCCGTCGCTCGTGCCGTAGTAGGCCGCAGGACAGGTCCAGTTCGCCGGGGCGCAGGAATCGTCCGCGCCGTCGCAGTCCTGGTCGATGCCGTCGCCGCAGGGATCCGAGGCGCCGGGATACACGGCGGGGTTGGTGTCGTCACAGTCGACGGTGTCGCAGGCGCCGTCGAGGTCGTTGTCGACGCAGCCACCACCGAGACAGGTAGCGTTGTCGTTCGGATCGATGTTGCCGGGGCATTCGAGCCCTTCCGAGCAAGAGCCCGGATCGCCACAGTACTGGCAAGCGCCCACGGTCGGGTCGGTGCAGTCCGGATCGGCGATGCCGCAGCCGCAGTCACAGCCGTCGTCCGTGCCGTAGAAGTTGGAATCGCAGGTCCACTGCGCCGGCGCGCACACGGTCGAGTCGACACCGTCACAGTTCTGGTCGATGCCGTCGTTGCAGATGTCGGGTGCGCCCGGGCGCACGCTGGGATCGAAGTCGTCGCAGTCGACGCCTTCACAGGAGCCGTCGCCGTCGTTGTCGACGTCGCAGACCGGAGGGGCGCTGAGGCAGGCGATCAGATCCTGGAACAGGAACTCGCAAGCAGCTGCGACCGGATAGCCTTCGGGCGTGCAGACGTAGGTCTCGCCGGGCTCGCCCTGGGCACAATCGACGTACTCCTGCGCCACGTCCATGCAGGAAGTGCCCTCCACGAGCGACGGCAGGTTGGAGCAGATGTCGACGCAAAGGCCATGCTCGGGACAGCCGAACATCTCTGCGACGGCGCAGGCCTCGACGCAATCGCCAGACGGCGGCGGCGTCTCGCTGTCGATCACGTCGATGCCGATGATGACACGGCCGTTGCCGAGCTCGACGACGTCGTCGCCGGCGCGGAAGCGCAGGCGTACTTCGGTGGTCCCCTGGTCGACCACGGTGAACGGCAGCGGATCGGTCGAGATCAGCAGGGCCCGCACGTCGGCGAACGTCGCGCCGCCGTCGAACGAGCGTTCGAGACGCCAGCCGTCGAGCAGATCGGCGAGGTAGCCGCCCGCTGGTAGCTCCAGGCTGACCTCGGTTCGATCCGGATCGTCTTCGCTCGCGACCCCGGCGAGGGCGGCGCCGCTGATGTTGATCTGTGCGTCGCGCAGGCGGTAGAGGACACCGGACGACGACGTGCCGCTGAGCGCCAGCTCGATGGTGCCCTTGGTCTGGCTCTGCTCCGCCGGATCATTCGAGCAACCCTGAAGGGTGAACGCACTCGAGCCGATGGCGAGAGCCCAGGCAAAACAAAACCCGAAGGCCGCGCGGCCCATGCCCATGTTCTTCATGTTGTCCTCCGTCACCTTCCTGCCGGCGCGAAATGCACCGGTCCACTCACTCCGGCGCCTTCGCTAGCTCGGCGTGATCAGCTCGTCCATAGGCAAAGCTGCTGAGTGCCGGGCGAAACCCTGCCGGATTCGGGAGCGCGATCGTTGGAGGTGCAAACAAGTGGGCGATGGTTTTCGCCGCGACAACGCGAGCTTGGAAAGGGGTGACTGAACGACCGGCCTTCAGAGGTGACGGCGGCGTGACTTCTGGGCCGTTCCACCCGCACCGGAACGACGACGACCCGGTCTTGCCCGCGGAAAATGCATGCGGCTTGACCCGGGGGCCGTCCTGGCTAAGGTTCCGCCCCCCGTCATGTACATCGCGACCAAGAACAAGCCGCGCAAGACCGACCGCAAGCGTTCGAAAGGCTACCGCTCGGCGGTCAAGGCCAAGAACCGCCGCCGTCGTAACGGCCTGAAGAAGTAAGGCTCTCGTCTCACGGCGGAGAGCAGCCGAGCCGTCACTCGACGCGCTCGAGCCGGACGGTTTGTGGTTCTCCATGCCAGGCCCCGACGGTGGCGCGGAGTAGCTGTCCTTCGAGCTCATCACCTCGAAGGACCAGATCGACTTGCCGAAGCAGGTGGGAGTTCGCCCAGCAACTCGCCTCGTCGCAAGAGCACACGTGAGAGTCGTCCAGGCAGAGGCTGACCGGGCTGTAGAGATAGTCGCTATGACTCGTCCGAGGCTCGTCCGGACTACACACGAACGCTTCGTCGTTGAAGGTGTTGGGGCCCGCGGGATAACTGGGCCGACCTGCACACCAGTCTTTCCAAAGTTCGCCTGGCGCGAAGGTGAGCTGTAGGCCGTCACCTTCGACCCGCACCGCGACAAGCGAATACTGAAAACCGGAGAGCGGGTTATTCATCAGGTTCAAGTGATCGATGCCAGGCGGGTAGAACGCGTCTGGATCGACTTCGGGAACCGGCGCTTGCCCGAATGTGATCGTTCCGCCGAGGCCAGCCTCGGTCGTCGACAAGATCAGCACGACCCCTTCGGCGGTGTCGCTGAAGGGGTCGGGGTAAGTCGCCTGCGGATAGACCTCGCCCACCCAGACCTCGGTGGAGTCCGCGAGCGCGCTGGCACCGCCGTCACTCGCACTGGCGTCGGTGCCCGGAAGCTGCCTCGGGCCTTGCGCCTCGACGTCGTTGGATGGCAGCGGATCGCGCTCCGTCTTGCCGCAGCCGGACAGGCCGATCCACGCGGAGGCGACGAGGATTTTCAATCCTCCTCGTGTGGCGCGGATCATGGTGCCTCCCTCGTGAACTCCATGGCCCAGGCGTCCGGGCCCACCGTCATGACGCCATTCATGGTCGCTCCGCTGAGCTCCAGATCGACGACGATGGTGTTGGTTCGCAGATCCGCGGCGCACGAGCTCGCGCTGCATTCGCAGTAAGCGGGACTGCACGCCGGTCCGCCC
>DATLIL010001161.1:0-1714 GCA_035539475.1 Polyangiaceae bacterium | reverse complement strand
GCTCTTGCCCTGCGCTCTCTGCCTGGCTGGCGGCTGCTACGGCGCCAGCACCGACTCCGACTCCGACGGCGGCGGTGGCGGTGGCGGCAGCTCCGGTTCCTCGAACAGCTCCAAAGGCGGGCAGGCGAGCGGCGGCAAGGTGGGCAGAGGTGGCGCGAGCGGCGGAACGGACGCCGGCGCCAGCACGACCGGGGGAACAGGGGCAGAGGCCGGTGCCCCGGTTGCCGGCACGGGTTTCGGTGGAACTAGCTGCGGGCCTTACTGCAACGAGGTGGTGTGCGAGGGCGAGAACTCGACCTTTGACGGTGTGATCAAGGCGTGCAGCGACGTGAGCGAATGCATGTTGGTCGAGCACATGGCGGACTGCTGCGGCTCGATCCTGATCATGGGTATCAACACCGATCCGGGTGCCAAGGAGCTGTTCGATCGCGCGGAAATGCAATGCACTGCCGGACAACCCATCTGTGACTGCGTTCCGTTGAGCAGTGCGCTCGAGGACGGCACGTCGATCCCCGTCGGTGGCACCGACTACGCCGTGGCTTGCAACGAGGGCAGGTGCCAGAGCATCTACAGCGGATCCAGCTTCGGCTGCGGCGACAGCCAATGCACCGCGCAGCAATACTGCACGCTCATCAGCGGTGGTCAGCCGGGCTCGGGCACGAGCGCGAGTTGCAGCGAGCTCGGCGACTGCAAGAGCTGCGACTGCCTGCCCGCCGGCGTGGGCTGCGGCTGCACTCAGGACGTGAGCGGCCACATCACCGTGAGCTGCGCCGCCCCCTAGGTTTAGGTAAGATCGCTTAGCGGTGACTTGCGATCCGGCGAAATTCGGCCATAAAAAGGCCCTCGCGTTCGAAACTTTCCACGGTAGGGAACGCGAGGGCTCGAATCTGTTGGGCGGAGGGTAGTTCGGGCACTGGTGGTGAGCAAGAACTTTCCAGGCACATTCCCGCCTCTGAAATGACTCGGCAAACCTCGAGCGGCCATGATGCCGCGAGCTAGATGAGACTCCTTTTCCTCTACGGGCCGCCTGCAGTCGGCAAGCTGACCGTCGCGAAGCTCCTCGCGCGTCGCAGCGGCTACGTGCTGTTTCACAACCAGCTCACGGTCGACCTGGCGCAGCAGATCTTCCCGTGGGGCTCGGCAGAGTACGTCGACCTAGTCGATCGGTTGCGGCTCGAGATCATGCAGCGCGCGGCCAAGGCCGAGGTGAGCGGCATGATCTTCACGTTCGTCTACGCGCACCCGCTCGATCTGCCCTTCGTTCGCAAGGTGCAGCGCGTGCTGAGGCGTCACGATGGCAGCACCCACTTCTACCAGCTGACGTGCCAGCGCGAGGACCTGTTCCAGCGCGTGAAGCAGGACTCGCGCCGGGACCACGAGAAGATCCGCACCAAGAAGACGCTTCAGCGCGTGCTCGATCGCTACGACCTGCACACCGCCATCCCGCGCACGGAGAGCCTGCTCGTGGATACGTCGCGGCTGCGACCGGCGGCGGCAGCCGAGCTCATCTGGCGCGACGCCAGGAAGACCTGACAGAAGCGCCAGGAGCGCTCCGATCTGGTGTCCGGGGACGGAATTGAACCGCCGACACGAGGATTTTCAATCCTCTGCTCTACCGACTGAGCTACCCGGACGGGCTGCCGAGGAGCGGGCTCCGCGGCGGGAGCGACGGTCTAGCGCAGGGGAGCCGGGGGGCGCAAGACCTTCGCAAAGG
>DATLIL010001160.1:0-8590 GCA_035539475.1 Polyangiaceae bacterium | reverse complement strand
AGACCGGCTCGGGTGGCAAGCTGCTGAGGCGCAGGCGCCCCGCGCTGCCATCGCGCTCCTCGTACGGTGCGTTCGGGTTGGTATTGCGATTCACCCGCGGCTGCGTCGTGCGCACCATGCCGGGCGGCTGGGTGCTGCGCGCCGCCGGTGACGGCGCAGGCGGTACCGTACCGCGGCGCCGCTCGACGCCGGTCAGCGCGTTGGCCTGAATCGCCGCGCCGATGGCCACGACCTCGTCGGGATTGATGTGCGCCTTGGCCTCGCGTCCGAAGAACTCTTCGACGCGCCGCCGCACGTACGGGATACGCGTCGAGCCACCGACCAGGAGGACCTCGCGCAGATCCGTGGGCCCGAGACGCGCGATGCCGAGCGCTTCGCGACACACCTCGAAGGTCTTGTCGACGAGCGGGGCGATCAGCTGCTCGAACTCACCGCGCGTCATCGTGAAGCTCAGCGCCACGGCACGTCCGCCGGTGGCGTGCGTCAGATCCGGGATCTGCACGCTGGCGTGCGGCGCGGTGGAGAGCTGGATCTTGAGCTCTTCGGCGGCCAGCCGCACGCGCTCGAAGGCCGTGCGCTCGGCGCGCGGGTCGAAGCGGTTCTGCTTGAGGAAGGCCTCGCAGATGCGCTCCGCGATGGCCTGATCGATGTCGTCGCCACCCAGGAACGTGTTGCCGGCGGTGGCCAGAACCTCGAACACGTTGTCTGCGAGATCGAGCAGCGTGACGTCGAAGGTGCCGCCGCCGAAGTCGTAGACGACGATGCGCTCGCTGGCGCCCTTGCCGTAGCCGTAGGCGAGCGCTGCCGCGGTGGGCTCGTTCAGGATGCGTAGCACCTCGAGGCCCGCGACGCGCCCGGCGACCTTGGTCGCAGCGCGCTGCAGGTCGTTGAAGTTGGCAGGCACGGTGATCACGGCTCGCTCGATCGGCGTGCCCAGGCCGAGCTCGGCCACGGTCTTGGCCTTGCGCAGGACGAAGGCGCTGATCTCGGGCAGCGTGTACGTCTCACCCCGCGCCACCACGAGCGGCGCCTGACCGGGGCCTTCGCGCATGTCGAAGGCGAAGCGCAGGCGCGCTCGGCGCACCTCGTCGGTCTCCCAGCTGCGGCCGATCAGGCGTTTGATCGAGTAGATCGTGTTGCGCGGATCGACCAGGCGGCGCTCTTTGGCGGCGCGCCCGACGAGCACGGTGCCGTTCGGATGGAACGAGACGATCGACGGGATCAACGTCTGCCCGAGCTCGTCGTGTAGCGCCGACGCCTGCCCATCGCGCACGGCCGAAACGACCGTATTGGTCGTGCCCAGATCGATACCGACGACGGTCATGCCCGGCGGAGCTCCCCGAGCGTGTCGTCGATCCAGCGCGCGACGGCGCCGCGGAACGGCCACATCCAGCCGTAAGCCGCGCCGGTGAAGCGCTGAATCAATGCCCGCCGCAAGCCTTCATCCTCCGCCGCTGCCAGGCCCTTGAGCTCGGCGGTGGCGCGCAGGGTCTCGGCGTAGGCTTCCCACTCGATACGAGCTCGGCCGTAGGCGAGGCCCAGCGGGAAGAAGGGGATCAGGTAGAGGAACGCCATCAGAGCAATGCCGTACCGGCGGCGCTGTCGCAGATGAACTCTTTCGTGCCGCAGGACGATGACCCTATCCAAATCCGGCGTCGACTCCCAAGTGTCCGGCGTATAGAGCGTGTCACCCAGGACCGTGTGGTAGTGCGAGAGGTAGGCGCGCTGACCGCCCAGCGTCACGACCAGGAGCAGGCGGTGGATCAGGTGGGAGAGCCGGTCGTCGCGCTTGGCAATGAGCCGAAATGCTGGAAATTCCTGACGGATTTCCTCGATCATGCGTTCGGTACCCGTCACCCGAGCACGAGCCCCGCGGTGAGGGCTCGGCCGTTGACCAGGTCACGGGCCGAAAGCTCCCGTTTGCCCTCGAGCTGAGCGGAGAGGAGCTCGACCGGCCTGTCTTTGGCGCCGATCCAGGCCCGGCCGGCGTCGACTCCGACCACACCGGGTTCGAGTCGGAAGGGTGCTGGCTCGAGGCCGACCCGGGTGACGCGCAGTTGCTTGCCCTGCACGGTGGTCCACGCAGAAGGCCGCGGCGAGAGCCCTCGCACCAGATCGTGCAGCTCGCGCGCGGAGCGGGTCCAGTCGATCTTGCAGTGCTCGCGCTCGATCGGCGGAGCGTGCGTGGAGAGGTCGTGGTGCTGCGCCTCGCTGGCGAGCTGCCCCTCGGCGACCGCCGCGAGATCGCTGCGCACGACGTCTGCCGCGAGCACGCCCAGTCGTTCCGCGAGCTCGCCAGCAGTTTCCGCCAGACCGATGGGGAGCGAGTGCTTCGAGAATACGGGACCGGTGTCGAGGCCCTCGTCCATCTGCATGAGCGAGATGCCCGTCTCGGTCTCGCCCTGGATGAGCGCCCACTGGATCGGCGCGGCCCCGCGATAACGGGGCAGGAGCGAGGCGTGCAGGTTCAGGCAGCCCAGGCGCGGCGCCTCGAGCACGTCGCGAGGCAAGATGCGACCGTAGGCGATGACCAACGCCAGGTCGGGCTGCCGCTCGCGTACCCAGGTGGCGAGCTCTCCGGTGCGCACCTTGAGCGGCTGGTAGACATCCAGGCCGAGCTCGAGGGCCGCCGTCTTGACAGCCGGCGCCTGGAGGTGAAGCCCGCGGCCCGCAGGCCGATCAGGCTGGGTCACGACCCCGAGCACCTCGGCCACCTCGCTGAGGGCTCGCAGGGAGGGGACGGCAATTGCCGGGGTACCGAAAAAGACGGCTCGCAAGCCTCCGGTCTATACC
Source organism: Polyangiaceae bacterium (assembly GCA_035539475.1). Lineage (GTDB taxonomy): Bacteria > Myxococcota_A > Polyangia > Polyangiales > Polyangiaceae > PMG-095. Next base: position 5,797 of record DATLIL010001160.1, on the reverse strand, counting down.
CCAAACCACGCCGCCAGCCCCCAAGAGTTCGGCGAAAAGCCTAGGACGCACGCCCTGATCCGGCAAGGAGTGGCGCTTTGCACCGGGGTGGTTAGGTTCTCGCGATACGGCTCCTCGTCCGAAGTGGTCGGGCAGGGACCCGAACCCCGCCCCTTACCTTGGTGAGGAATTCGTCGTACCCCAGTGAGACCGTACTAACTTTCTGGGCTGAACGCCGCCTGCGGGCTGAGCCGCTGAGGAGACTATGAGCGAGAAGAAGAAGCCGCCCGTCCAACAGACCCCGCCCCCGAGTGAAGACGAGATCAAGTTCGGCGATGAGCTCCCGGTGCTGCCCATCCGCAACGCCGTGCTCTTCCCCGGGGCGGTCGCGCCCTTCGACGTGGGGCGCGAGAAGAGCGTCGCGTTGGTCGAGGACGTGCACAACCTGACGAGCCCGGTCATCGCCATCTTCGCGCAGCGTGATCCGTCGACCGACGATCCGGGGTCGGACGACCTCTACCCGGTCGGCTGTGCGGCGCGTGTGCTCAAGGCGCTGAAGCACTCGAGCGGCAACTACTCGCTCATCCTTCAAGGCCTGACGCGCATTCGCCTCGATCAGCTGACGCAGTCGTCGCCGTACTTGCGCGCGCGCATCGCTCGCATCGACACGCCCAACGCCGAGGACGTCGAGGCCGAGGCGCTGGCCATGAGCCTGCGCGACGTCGCCAAGCAGGTGATCCAGCTGATGCCGGAGCTGCCGCGCGAGGCGGGTTCCCTGATCGACTCGATCCAGGCGCCGGGCGCCCTGGCCGATCTCGTGGCTGCCAACCTCGACGCCCCGGTCGAGGAAAAGGCCCAGCTGATCGAGACGGTCGAGGTCAAGGAGCGCATCCGCAAGGTGCTCAAGCTGCTGACCCGGCAGCTCGAGATCCTGAAGATGCGCGAGCGCATCAACTCCCAGATCAAGGAGGAGATGGGCAAGAACCAGCGCGAGTACGTGCTGCGCCAGCAGCTCAAGGCGATCAAGGAAGAGCTTGGCGAGGACGACGGCGATCAGGGCGATCTCGACGGCCTGGAGGAGCGCATCGCCAAGGCCAACCTGCCGAGCGAGGCGGACAGCGTCGCGCGCAAGCAGCTCAAGCGCCTGCGTTCGATGCAGGTGGGCAGCGCCGAGTACACGGTGGTGCGCACCTACCTCGACTGGATCCTCGATCTGCCGTGGACCAACGCCACGGAAGACATCATGGACATCGCGGCCGTGCGCCGCGTGCTGGACGAGGACCACTACGGCCTCGACAAGGTCAAGAAGCGCATCGTCGAGTACCTGGCCGTGCGCAAGCTGAAGAAGGACAAGAAGGGTCCGATCCTCTGTCTGATCGGCCCGCCCGGCGTGGGCAAGACCTCGCTCGGCCGCAGCATCGCTCGCTCGCTGGGCCGCAAGTTCGTGCGCGTGTCGCTCGGCGGCGTGCACGACGAGGCCGCCATCCGCGGTCACCGCCGCACCTACGTCGGCGCGCTGCCCGGCCAGATCATCCAGGGCATGAAGAAGTCCGGCACGGTCAACCCCGTCTTCATGATGGATGAGGTCGACAAGATCGGGCACGACTTCCGCGGTGACCCCAGCGCCGCGCTGCTCGAGGTGCTCGACCCCGAGCAGAACAACTCGTTCGCCGATCACTACCTCGAGATCCCGTACGACCTGTCGAATGTGATGTTCGTGGCCACGGCCAACGTCGCGGATCCGATCCCCCCGCCGCTGCGTGACCGCATGGAGATCCTCGAGATCCCCGGCTACACGCGGCGCGAGAAGCTCGCCATCGCGCGCCAGCACCTGATCCCGAAGCAGCTCGAGGAGCACGGGCTCAAGCCGGAGCAGCTGCAGATCACCGATGAGGCGGTGGAAGAGGTCATCGAGCACTACACCCGTGAAGCCGGCGTGCGCTCGCTGGAGCGCACCATCGCCAGCGTCATCCGTGGTGTGGCGGTGAAGGTCGCCGAAGGTGACCTCACGGCGCGCGTGATCAAGAGCGAGGACGACCTCAGGGAGTTCCTCGGTCCGATCAAGTACACGAGCGACGTCGCGGAGAGGACCGAGGAGACGGGCGTCGCCACCGGTCTGGCCTGGACCAGCGTCGGCGGCGAGATCCTCTTCATCGAGGCCACCAAGATGTACGGCACGGGCAAGATGCAGCTCACCGGACAGCTCGGCGACGTGATGAAGGAGAGCGCGCACGCCGCGCTGAGCTACGTGCGCACCAACGCCGAGAAGTACGGCATCCCCCGCGACTTCCTGGAGAAGAGCGACATCCACATCCACATTCCGGCCGGCGCGATGCCCAAGGACGGCCCGAGCGCGGGTGTGACCATGTTCTCTGCCATCGTCTCGCTGCTCACGGGCATCCGCGTGCGGCACGACGTGGCCATGACCGGCGAAATCTCGCTGCGCGGCCGCGTGCTGCCGATCGGCGGCCTCAAGGAGAAGACGCTCGCGGCCCACCGCGCGGGTATCAAGCGCGTCCTCATCCCGGACCGCAACAAGGCGGACCTCGAAGAGGTGCCGCGCGAGGTGCGCGACGAGATGGAGTTCGTGTTCGTCGACAAGCTCGACGAGGTGCTCGCCTCGGCGCTCGAAAGCATGCCGCAGCCGAGTCAGGCCTACCTCGACTCACTCAAGGCCGAGTCACAGCAGCCGTCCACCAACTAGGACTCGCCGCGAGAGCGGCGAAACGCGGGCGCGTTATTCTCCTCCGAGTAGCGCGCCCGCGCTCTTTTGTGTCTGGCCAAACCTCGCGGAAGAACGTGGGTTTCGTGAGATTTGGCGTCCGGTGCAAGAAACCGAGTGGCTCGAGCGTTGAAGACGGTGATGGAGAAAAGCAGCCTGAACACGGCCGTCGCCGCGCTGGCCGACACGCTGTCGCTGGGTAGCCTGCTCGAAAAGCTTCGCCTCGATTACGGAGGCTACGAGCTCGTCGATCACTGGCAGCAGGGGGAGTTTCATCACGACGTGCTGTTGCGCGCCCTGGGCGGTTACCTGGTGGTCGCCACCAACTGCAACGGCGGTGTGAAGGAGGTGCTCGCGCTCGCGGAGATGCCCAGCCGCTCGGCGCTCTGGCACTTCCGCTGTCCGGACGCGGACGAGTTCGACGGCGAGCTCCCGCCAATCTCCGAGCGCGCCGTCACGCCGCACTGGTTCGATCCGTGCGAGCTCTTGCAGCCCGACGCGCGCAGTGAGCTCAGGCCGGAGTTCCGTATGCGCCAACCCGGGGGAGGGTGGTGCGCACGATAGCGGCTAAACGTCGGCCCAGAGCCGGGCGCCGCCGGTCATGCCGTCGACGTTGCTGAAGAGACGCACGTTCGCGGGAAGCTTGAATTTCAGATATTCGGCGTTGCCGCCGCCGATGTGCAGCTTGTCGGGGTTGAAGATGGGCTGCAGCGTTTCGAGCGCGGCCTTGACCCGCTTGTTCCATTCCTTCTTGCCGACGCGCTTCATGACCGCGTCGCTGACGCGTTCTTCGTAGGTCTTGCCCTTCTCGAAGGGGTGGTGACCGAGCTCGAGGTTCGGTACCAAGTGACCGTTGACGAACAGCGCCGAGCCCAGGCCGGTGCCGAGCGTGAGCACGAGCTCGACGCCCTTGCCGTCGATCACGCCGTAGCCCTGGAGGTCGGCGTCGTTGATCACGCGCACCGGGACGCCCGCGAGGGCTTCGAGGGCGCGCTGAAAGTCCTGCCCGCGCCAGGCCGAGTTGTTGAGGTTCGGCGCCGTCTGCGTCACACCGCCCAGCACCACACCCGGGAAGCCGACGCTGACGCGATCGAAGCGTGGCTGCGCTGCGATCATCTTTTTGATCACTGCCAACACCGGCTTCGGGTTCGCGGGCTTCGGCGTCAGCTCGCGCGCGCGCTCGTTGATGGGCTCGCCTGAAGCGTCGAGCAGCAGCATCTTGATCCCCGTGCCGCCCACATCGATAGCCAGGGTGCGCAGTCCGGTATCTGATCGGGCGGGCGCGCTGGGAGCGGGGCTGGGACGGGCGGCGGGGCCTTTTTCTGGCCTCGGGGGAACGGACTTCCGAGTCATGGCTGCTGCTTCTTACCGCGGGGCCATGGCGCTTCGAAAGGGCGGAGTGGACTTCCACGCCGATCTTCGGCGTTGGACGGAGGAGCTCTCTTGCGCGCGGCTGCGCGTGGGGCGATCCTCGATGGCACTCGTGAAGAAGAAGTGGGCCGCCCTCATCGCTTGCGCGCTCGCATTCGCGTGTAGCCGCAAGTCCGAGCCGCAGCGCTCTGCGCCGCCGGCGAAAAGCGCGCCTCCCACCCGACCGAGCGCGGCGCAGGCCGAGGGCAGGGAGGCCAAGAAGGCAGCGGACGAGGCGGCTCGAAGCTGTATGGAGCGCGTCGTCGGGCTCGGCGGCGCCCCGATACACGGCCCAATCGATCAGGGGGACACGCCACGTCGGCGTGGCGAGCTCCTGGCCCGCGCCCGCGCGGAGCCGGTACTCTTCCTCAGCGCTCCAGCGCTCGTCGGGCGGCTGACGCCGGTCGCGGAGCAGTGGCGGCGTGCGCTGGCAGAACGAGCGAGCTGGGGCTCCTTCGAGGCGATGGTCCGTAAGTTCTCCAAGGAACCCGCGGTCTTGCGCCAGATCGTGCTGACCGACGGCTACCTCTACGCCGAGGACCCGGGTCTGGCGGTGCTGTACGCAAACTACCTGACCCTGCAGAACCTCTTTCGTGAGCCCATTTTGAGACTCGAGCGCGGCGACGCGCGGTTTTCGGTCGTGCGAAAAGACGCTGGCTACGAGTTTTCCGACGGGCCCGATCGCGGCAAGCCGGCGCGTCTGTTGCTCTTCGATCGCGTCTGGATCGACGGACAGGAGCCGTCGCCCTCCCGGCACGTCACCGTCCGGCGGCTGGCGGACGAGCTCGGCTCGGACGAGATCGCGATCGAGAAGGTCAGCGAGCAGGGCATTTCGGCGAGGATCCGCTACGGGCAAACCTGGGTGCCGGCTGCGCTCGAGCTGCGCGACGGTCGCGCCTACCTCGGCTGCGAGGCGGTGCCAGCCGATCTACGAGATCGGGTCGAGAGCGCGCGCGGCCAGCGTCAGCGCCTGCGACGCGCCGTGGAGCCACTGCGCGCCGTGATCCGCGAGCAGGTCGACGAAGCGTTGCCCTTCGACGAGCCCAAGACCGAAGACGGTCAGCAAGACGGCAAGCTCAGGCCGGAGTGGCGCATGGCCTACCGCAACGGGCGCACGCAGTACGAGTTCAACGGCGACCGCTACTGGGTCTTCGATCGCGGAGGACGCCCGCACGTCCCACAGGTGTGCATCGATTTCATCGCAGATACCTTCGAACGCGCGAGCGGCACGTGGTGGCGCCAGCGCGGCGAGACGCGCGAGCGCGTGGTCGGGCGGCTCGACTTCGACGTGCTCGAGCTCGAGAACAAGCGCAGCGTCGAGCAGTTCGTGGCCTTCGCCGCCGCTCATCCGCAGTGGTTCGAGGTTCACACCGTACCGGAGGCGGAGAAGGTGCCTCTGCGCAATCGAGCGCGCTTCTTCGGCTCGTTGTTCCAGGGCCGTGAGCAGTATCAGACAGGCGACATCGTCGTGATCTACGGGCTACGCGACGATGACAAGTTCCACTACCACTCCTTCTTCGTTTACGAGGTAGACCCGCTCACCGCGATGCCGACACTGGTCGCGGCCAACGCCGGACGGCCGCGGATCCGCACCTGGGAAGGGGAGATGCAGAACGCGCCAAAGCGCAGCATCCAGGCGCGCATTCGCCCGCGGCTACCGTGGCTCGAGGCGATCACCACCCCGCC
>DATLIL010001159.1:0-4645 GCA_035539475.1 Polyangiaceae bacterium | reverse complement strand
GGGTTGATGAACGGCGCGATCTTGGCGTTCTCTTCCGCCAGCGTGCTCCAGTGGGCACTCGGCTTCTCGTGGTGCGCGGTGTGGTAGCCGTTGTTGAAGACCAGGAAGTTCGTCAGCTTGCCGACGAAGCTGCGCGAGTGGTCGTGCTCCGACCAGGGATCGGTGTGCACGTGCTGGTCGTAGTTGAACAACATCAGCGTCCACAGCGAGATCATCGCCGGCAGGCCCATGGCGAAGAACCACACGTAGAGGCCGGTCTTGAAGCCGTGCAGGGCGAGCGCGATGACGAGCGTCACTGCCTGGCCGCCGAAGCAGAACAGGTACTGGCGAATGATGCGCGCGTAGAGCGAGGGGTTCGTCTCTTTCGCCTTGGAGATGTACTGCTTGATCGGCGTGGCCTGGTAGTAAGCCGAGACGAAGAAGTAGGTGAACGCCACGAACGCGTTGTGGCTGTTGGTGAAGCGCCAGGTGATGGTCGCGTCACCGGGGGTGTTCACGTACTTGTGATGGTTCAGGTTGTGGGTCGGTACCCAGGCGAACACCGGGTAGCCGTAGAAGATCGAGATCCAGTTCGAAAAGAAGCCGTTTTCCCACTTCTTGCCGAAGGTCGGGCGGTGATTGTGGTTGTGCGCGATGACGCCGCAGGCGACCGCGAAGTAGATCGAGAGCCAGCTCAGGTACGGGATCCACTCGGGACGCGCGTATTGAGCAGCGACGAACCCTGGCGTGAACACCATGGTCCAGAGCATCGTTCGGTAGTCGGCAGCAATCTTCGGGCGAAACGGCATGATTCAGTCCGGCTGGAAGGCCCGCGCACTTTAACAGAGGATGGGCCTGCGCACGACATCAGCGCGAAAAAGTCAGCCGACAAAGAGCACTTTTGGCATCGTGCCGCCATGCAGCGTCTGCTTTTCGCCTTCTCACTGCTGGTCGCCTGTTCCCCCGCGGCACGTAACGAGACGGTTCCGGCCGGCGGCCGGCCGGCGGCTTCCCTCGAGCCGTCGCCTGTCGAGAGCGCCCCGCCCGCGGCTTCTTCAGCGCCGCCAGCGCCCGCAGCGAGCACACCGCCAAGCCCTGCAGCAGTCGACGCGGGAACTCCGCCATCGGCATTCGAACCACCTGCGTTGAACGACGGCGAAGGCAAGCCGCTCGCGCAAACCGAAGACAAGCCCAGCACCGAGTCGGCGTTCTTCAAGGCCGCGAGCCAGCGCCTGTTCGACGCGATCGTCAGCGACGACGCCGAGCTCGCGCTGCCCTTCTTCTTTCCCGTCAGCGCCTATCAACAGGTCAAGGACGTACAGAACCCGTCACGCGACTGGGAACAGCGCCTGGTTCGCCTGTTTCGTCGCGATGTCCACGAGTATCACAAAGCCCTCGGCCGCCGTCGCGCCGAGACGAAGTTCGTGCGTCTCGAGGTACCCGAAGCGCGAGCGGAGTGGATGAAGCCCGGACGCGAGGGCAATCGCATCGGCTACTACCGCGTGCTGCGCTCACGACTGATCTACACGGACGCCGACGCCAAGGAACGTTCTCTCGAAGTGACGTCGCTGATCTCGTGGCGCGGCGAGTGGTACGTCGTGCATCTGCACGGCTTCGAGTGACGCGCGCGTGACAGACAAAATTAGCGACCCCGCCGGAACCGAGCCAGTGGGTGGTGAGCTCGGCCCCATGCCGGAGGGGGGGGCTCCGGTGGCGGGGTCTCCAAAAACATACCTATGGAACCGCCCTTGGAAAAGACCAAGCGCATGAGGGGAAGACTCTGGTCATGCACGGGGGGCGCAGAATGAATGCCATTTCATGAGATCGAGCGTTGCAAAGCGCCGCACCTGCCCGTAACTGCGAAGATTCACTCATTGATTCTACCTAGAGAATGTGAGCCCGAACTCGTGACACCGGCACACATTGTGGGACAGGCAAAATCGTAGAAGAGCGTCGGTAGAAACCGATCCCAGGCAGAGCTCAGCGCAACACTTCGAAAGCCAGATTCAAGGCCAGCGCGAGGATCGCCGTGTTGTAGAGGAACGCGAGCAAGGCGTGCCCGAGCGCCGTGCGGCGGATGCTGCGGCCCGAGATGCAGACGTCCGACACCTGAAAACACATCCCGACGGTGAAGGCGAAGTACGCAAAATCCAGGAGGTCGGGCGGTTCTTTGCCGGGGAAGTCGAGGCCACCCACACCCGCCTCGTCGTCCCGGTAGTAGAGGTGCGCGTAGCGCAGAGCGTACGCCGTGTGCGTCAGCAGCCAGGACGTCAGCACGGCGGCCAGGCACAAACCGACCAGCGTCGCGCTCTCGAGGTAGGAGGAAAACATCGTCCGCGCCGTTCGCAGCACGCCCGCGCCCGCGAACAGGCTGACGGTGTTGGCCACGAGCACGATGCCCCAGATCTCGTTGCGACCGGGATCGATCCGCGCGGCGAGGTGATGCGTCCGCGCGGCGTCGGACGTGAACATCGACCACCAGCTCAGCGCGAGCAGCGAGAGCCCCGCCGTCACCCAGCCTGCGATCACGTCGATCGCAACGCTCCAGTTCGGCGCAGCAAGACGGCAGACCACCGCCACGAGCACGCCGGCCAGCACGCTCGCCAGCGTCCGCCCCGCGCTCGCGTGCAGATCGAATAGATGCTGCGCCAGCGGCGGCCGAGAGGGCGGTGCGGCGTCGGTCATGGCCGAGCAAAGGATACTCGAATCGAGCAGCCCGCCCGAGCGGCGTGAGGGCGCCTGGCGGCGGGCGGGGAGAGTGGGTAGAAGAGCTCTCTTGCCCGACGACATGGCGATCCGCCCCCCCATCCGGCCCGCGCCTGCGTCAGCTGCTCTGCAGACGCGCTTCGTGCGCGGCCGCGAGAAACCCCGCGGTGTCGTCTGGTTCGGTGTGGGTTCGTTCTGGGGTCACCTCAGGCATTTTCTCGCTGCCGCCATCGCCACCGAGGACGTCGATTCACGCGACTGGATGACGGCGGACCCGCCGGACGAGCTGATGGAGCGTGTGGTGAGCGCGCTCGGCCCTCGCGCGGAGGGCGCGTCGTTGACGGAGCGCCTGGAGCGAGACGTGTGGATCGACTACGTCGCCGACACGGGCGACGACGTGGCGGTGAGCCGTGCCGTCGCGCGCCTCCTGTTCGCACGCTACACGCTGCCCGACCCCGACTACCCGGGGCAGGAGCTCACGGCGCCACGCGGCGACCTGCTGATCTTTGGCGGCGACACCGCCTACCCCGTGGCCACGGCGCAGGAGATCACCAACCGCGTGCTCGTGCCCTACAACCAGGTTCTGGAGGAGCTCGCACGCGACGGTGAGCACGCCGCGCCGCGCGTCTTGCTGGGCTTGCCCGGCAACCACGACTGGTACGACGGCCTGGACGGCTTCGGGCGCATGTTCCGCCGGCGCCCCGACGGCGACGAGGAGCACCGCCCGAGCGTGCTCGGCGTCTCCGAGCGCATGCTCAAGCACTACGCCGACTGGGCCCGCGAGTTCGTGCGCGGCGGCAAGCTCGAGAAGCCGAAGGCGCTCGTCCTCTCCGGCTACGTCCCGGTGCAGAACGCGAGCTATTTCGTGCTGCCGCTGACGCCGTTCGTCCACCTCTACGGCGTCGATCGCCAGCTCAGGACCGTGGACATGCGCCAGCGCCAGTTCATGACCGACTGGCACCGGCGCTATCCCGACGCCTTTCCCTGGGTCATGATGCCCGATCCGCTCTACCGCTTCGCAGGTCCGAGCCGCACCGGTACCGACATGGTCCGGGCCATGGGCTTCGACTTCGACACCACGAGCCACTTCCTGCTCTCGGGCGACGTGCACCACTATCAGCGCCTGCGCCGCGATCGCATGCTGCACGTGATCGCGGGCGGCGGCGGCGCGTTCCTGCACCCGGCGCCGATGGCGCGACGCCGCCTGGCGCTCGAGAGCGAGTGGCCGTCGCCGGAGCAATCGCGCGCGCTCATCTGGCAAGCGCCGCTCAAGATCGCGCGCGGCCGCTCGGGGTTCTTGCCGCACCTGCTGCTCGGCCTGCTGTTCACACCCACGATGCTGGCCGGAGTGTCGGCGCCGCTGGGCGCGCCGCTCACGCTGTCCGCGCTGATCACGCTCTTCTTGTGGCCGGTGCTCGCGCTCATCGGCGGCGTGCGGCGCGGAGGCAAGACGGTCGGGGCGCTCTCGTTCGTGGCCGCCGCGTTGATCGGATTCTTACCCGTCTTCGCCTCGCTGCTGCTGCTCTACCTCTTCGGCCGCCTCGGGCTCTCGGAGCACGCCTGGCTGCTCGGCGCCGGCGTGCTGGTGGCGAGCTGCTTCTGGGGCGCATTCCTGTTCGGCTCGTACCTGTCGCTGCTCACCCTGTGGGGCTTCGAGCACACCCAGGCGTTCACCGCGCTCGATCACCCCGGTTACAAGCATTTCCTGCGCCTGCGCGTGCGCGCAGACGGCAAGGGAGTCGACGGTTTCTGCATCGGATTGACCGATCCGCTGGCAAAAGAAGCGGCTCCGGTGCTGGTCGACACCTTCACCTGGCGCCCGGAGGAGGAGGAATCCAGGCGAACGATGTGGTAATACGCGCCTCCCCTTTTGTCGGGGGCGCTGCCCCCGCCACCCCTGGTTTTGGGTCCCCAACCCAAGACTCAAGTTGTCGCCGTCATGACCCAGACCAAATCGATG
>DATLIL010001158.1:0-8869 GCA_035539475.1 Polyangiaceae bacterium | reverse complement strand
CAGGTAGGCGGCCGACACGGCGGCGATGCGTGGTGCCGCAACGGCAGCGAGCGCAGCCAGGATTCCGGTCAAGGTGTCGCCCGAACCGCCGGTGGCCAGCACCGTCGACGCTCGCTGGCAGACGACGACGCGCTCGCCGGGTGATCCGATCAGCGTGTGTGCGCCCTTGAGCAGCACGGTCGCGCGAGTGGCCTCGACCGCACGCGCCACGGCGCCGTAGCGGTCGGCCTCGACCTCGGCCGAGGTGATGCCGATCAGGCGGCCCATCTCGCCCGGGTGCGGCGTCAGGATCAGGCTGCCGGCGGCGTCTGCCAGCTCGCGCGCGCTGCCCTTGAAGTGCGTGAGCGCGTCGGCGTCCACCACCTTGACGCCATCCCATTCGAGGACGACGTGATCGACGAGCCGGCGCGCGTCCTCGTCCAGACCGATGCCCGGGCCGATGGCCACCACGTCGGCGGACTCGAGTAACGGCGCGAGCGAGCTCTCGAGCGCGCCGAAATCGAGGCGCGCGGTCATGGCCGACAAGACCCGTTGCTCGAAGAGAGTCGCGACCTCGGGCCCGGCCGCCAGCGTGACCAGCCCTGCTCCCGCGCGCAGCGCGCCGTGCGCCACGAGCAGGGCCGCGCCGATCTTGCCCGGAGAGCCAGCCAGCACGAGCACGCGGCCCGCAGAGGCCTTGTGCGCCGTGGGCAGACGCCGACCGAGCGCGCGCGCCACGTCCGACACCTCACACAGCTCTGCGCCGAAGCCGACCTTCTCGGTCAGCTTGCCGGGCACGCCGATGTCGGCGAGCTCGATGCGTCCGGCGTGGAGCGCTCCGGACGGCGTCAAGAGCCCTCGCTTGTGCTCGGCGAAGGTCACGGTGAGACTGGCGCGAACAGCGACGCCGAGCGCCGCGCCCGTGTCGCAGTCGAGCCCCGACGGCACGTCGAGCGCGACGCGCAGCAGCGGAGCCTCGTTGATGAGCTCGATCGCCTCGCGCAGGAAGTCTTCGACCTCGCGATCGAGCCCGGTGCCGAAGATGGCGTCGACCAGGAGCTCGGCCGAGCCGATCTCGCTGGCCAGGAGCTCCTTCGAGTCCTTGATCTCGTTCACCTCCCCGCCGACACCCAGCCAGGCCCGATAGTTGCTGAGGGCGTCGCCCTTCAGCCGTTCGGGGCTGACCAGCAGCGCGACGCGGACGCTCGCGCCTCGTACCAGTAGCCGTCGCGCGACGACGAAGCCGTCACCGCCGTTGTTGCCGGCGCCGCAAACGACGAGCACACGCCGACCCAGGCCGTAGTGTTGCTCGATGACCTCCGCCGCGCCTCGGCCGGCGTTTTCCATCAAGAGCAGACTCGGAACCAGAGCCTGGCTGCTGGCGTACTGATCGACAGCGCGTACTTCCGCGCGCGACAGCACCGGCTTCACGCCGTCTCCAGCACGACCACCGCGGCGGCGATGCCGGCGTCGTGAGTGATGGAGATCAGCGCGCGGGCGACACCGAGACGTTCGGCGTGTACCCGCGCCGCGCCGAGCAGGTGCAGCTCCGGGGCGCCGCTCGGTCCGCGGCGTACCTCGAGGTCGTGGAATCCGACGTCGAGTGGCGCTCCGAGTGCCTTGGTGGCCGCCTCTTTGGCGGCGAAACGCCCGGCCAGCGCCTCGGCGCGGTTGGCGCGCTTGGAGAGGTCGTCACGCTCGCGCTCGGTGAGCACGCGCGACCAGATCTTGTCGCCAAAGCGCTCCAGCGAACGGCCGAGCCGTTCGATCGACGCCACATCGATGCCGAGACCAACGACCACGGCGCGGCAGTGTCCTCCAGCCAGGCGCTGATGTCGAGCACTAGCCTTGGGAAGAATCCCCGCTGCTAACCGATCGAACGCTAGTGCAAGAGATCCGCGAGGTCGCGTTGGCGGCCGAGCATGGATCCACCTCCAGGATCTTTGCCACAACCAGATCTCCATCGAAACGAGAGACTCCAGTCACGAACGCGCTGCGCGATCCCCGACGGGGGACAAACTGACCGAACAGGCGCCCGCTGCTTCCAGGTCACCCGGAAGGCCCAATCGCACAAGAAAACGCGAGGCGGGCGTAGCCCGCCGAGCTGGGCGAACTCGCCTAGAGATCCCGACAACAGCGGAAGCCGAGATGGTAGTTCCGATGCGAATTCTTGTCCTTCACCTTGGAGCGGTGCCAGGCGAGACCGCGCCAGCGGCAGTCGTCCTCGTGCGCCTCGCCCTTGGCGAAGATGAACCAGCTGCCCTTCATTTCGGTGTCGCCCGAGCCGCCGCGGCTACCGAGCTCCTCGGGCGTCAGCGGCAGGTTCATGTGCTCGGCGGCGTTGCCGTGCTGGTCGTAGACACCCAGCGGACTCTTGCACTCGAGGAAGGCGCCGGCCGGATAGGTGTTACTGCCGCACTCCCAGCCGCTGGCCAGGCAACCTTTGCTCTTCCTGCTGGCCGTCGCGCACTTCGAGTGATCCTTCGTCTTGCCGTAGGCCCAGACGATCTCGCGCTCCTTGTTGTGCAGGTACTCCTGCATCAGCCGGCGCTCGCCCCAGGCGTACTCCTGATCGACGGGCTTGAGCGCGCCGGCGCAACCGCCTTCCCACTCGTGCGCATCGCACAGGCGCTTGCCCATGGCCTGACAGAGCTCGAGCGCCTCGTCGGCGCGCGCGTAGATCAGTGGGTACTCGCAGGGGATGTCGGGGAACTCGTACTGATCGATGCAGACCTTGGCTTGCTCGGCGCTCTCGCCCACCGCGGGATCGTAGAGCGGCACCATGTAGGGCGAGCCACAGCGCGGATCGCCTGCCGCGATGGCTTGCGAATTCTTCTCGCGGATCTCCCGACATTCGTCGCGGCTCATCGGGTGAACCGTGACCTCGGGGTTGCCCTGACCCATCCAGCTCGAGGACGCGAACAAGCGCTCGATTGCCGCTCGTTGCTCCGGCTTCAGGCGGTGCACGTGCGTCATGTTCTCGAGCATGGCCGCCTTCTGCTCGGGGATGTTCCCGCCGTCGGTCTCGACGTAGGTGAACTCCGGGGCAGCATCGGCCACGACGCCAGCGTCGACCGGCGGAGGCGCAGCCGAGCTCGAAGCGCTCGGGGGCGCGCTGAGCGGCGGCCTGGGCGACGTTCCCTTGTGCCGAGCCCAGTAGGCGGCGGCCCCCGAAGCCAGCACGGCTGCGGCCACGCCGAGCGCCAGAGCCGCTCGCGACAGGCGGAGACGTTGGGGATCGGGGGGAGCGCCGGGCACGAGCTTCGAAGCAGCCTTTACCACGTGCTAAGGCCACGGCGTCAGTTGAGAACGTCGTCGCTTCCAGCTTGTCCGCACCGGCCGCCGTGCCCGGGTTGTCCCCGCTACGGGCGGTCCGACCCGCCTCGGCCCGCGCTCGAAGCGCTGCGTGAGCTTGCGGCGCGCAGCGGAGCGCCCGAGCCAGCAGTGGTCAGCGGACCATCGAGCGGATTTCGCCACCGTGCGCGGCTGGCCATCCGTGGGCGCGTGGGCTCGCCCAAGATCGGCATCTTCGAGGAGGGCTCGCACCGCGTGGTGCACATCCCGAACTGCGTCGTGCACCACCCGCTCATCAACCAGGTCGCGGGGATCGTTCGTCGGGCCCTGGTCAGCACGCGCGTTGCCCCCTACTCCGATCAAGCCCACGCCGGCGTCGCGCGCTACCTGCAGGTGGTCGTCGAGCGCTCGACCGAGACGGCTCAGGTCGTGCTGGTCACGAACTCCGACGACGCTGGCGCGCTGCAGCCGCTGTTCGCGGAAATCCAGCGCGAGCTCGGGCCGCGGCTTCATAGCCTGTGGCAGAGCCCACAGCTCGAGCGCACGAACACCATCCTGGGCGCGACGTTCCGTCATGTCGCCGGTCCGGACAGCGTGCGCGAGACGCTGGGCGGTGCCTCGGTGTTCTATCCACCCGGCGCCTTCGGCCAGAACAACCTCGAGCTCTTCGAGCGCCTGGTCGAGCACGTGCACCAGGCCGTCCCGGCAGGCGCGCGCGTGGTCGAGCTCTACGCCGGCGTCGGCGCCATCGGACTCGGGCTGGTCCCGCGCTCGCACAGCGTCGTCTTCAACGAGCTCGGCGAGCATTCCCTGACTGGCCTCGGGCTCGGCCTCGCGGCCCTCGGCCCCGAGCTCGCGGGCCGCACTCGTGTCGTCCCGGGTCCTGCCGGCTCCCACGCCGAGCTCGTCGCGAGCGCCGACGTCGTGATCGCGGATCCGCCGCGCAAGGGCCTGGACCGCGAGCTACTCGAGGCCCTCGTCAGCCACAAACCGAAGCGCTTCGTCTACGTGAGCTGCGGTCTGGCCTCGTTCCTGGAGCAAGCCGCCGAGCTCGTGGAGCGCGGCCTCACGCTGACCGCGCTCACCGTGTTCGACCTCTTTCCGTTCACCGAGCACGTCGAGGTCGTCGCGGTCTTCAGTACCTGACTCAGTCGTCGAGATCGCCGAAATCCAGCGTGTCGAAGAGCGTATCGGCCTTGGGCGTGGGCAGGGCCTCGCCACCCGGACCGTCGCGGCGCACGACCATGGTGTTGCGGGTCGCACTGTCCTCGTTCTCGCGTGCCACCACGGTGATCACGTTGATGCCGGGCTGCAGCTCGGCGTCGAGGTTGAACTTGAGCGACTTGTGGTCGGCCGACTTGCGGTTCGACTGGTAGAACACCTTGCGTGGCCCGACGAAGATGAAGACGTCCTGCACGCGGTCGCTGTCGGTCGCCTGACCCTCGATTCGCACCTTGCCGTCGCTGGTGGCGAGCTTGGCCGGCACGACGTCGAGCATCGGCGGTGAATGGGTGAGCTGCGGCTTGAACGCGACCTTGACCGCGCCTCCACCCTCCTTGAGCGTCTGCGTCTCGACGAAGCCGAAGCGACCCCCGCCCAGGCTGACCTTGGTGAACGGGCCGAAGCTACCGAGCTTGTCGAGCACGGTGCCCTTGTCGATCTCGCCGATCACGGGCGCTGCACCGAGCGGCTGCCCGCGTACCAGAGCCGCAGCCTGGGCCGTCGCCTTGCCCTCCGCCTTCTGCACCGCGAGCGGTGTCTTCACGATCGGGATCTTCACCTTCTCGCCGGCCACCACGCGCAGATCGCGATCGGCCACGCTGACCTCCACGGACGCGAAATTCTCGGTCAGGTTGTCGAGCACGTCGAAGGTGAACTCCACCTGCCTCTGCTCGCCAGGCTTCATGTTCGAGACGTCGAAGCGGCCGGCGTGCAGGAGCAGACCGTCACCGGTCATGTTGCGCAGGTTGGCCTGCGTCTCGTAGCTCTGACCCTTGCCGACGTTCTTGACCGTCAGGTAGATGGTCACGCCCTCGCCCTTGGCGATCTGACCGTCGCCGTTGCCGGGGCGGTTGTCGGCGACCTGGAAGTTGTAAGCGAAGATCGGCCGCGGCTGCGCCTGGATGCTCGGACGGATCTCGGCGTCGCGCGGTGCCTCGGCGCCCTCGGCGAAGAAGCGGACGCGCACGACGTCGGAGCGGGTGTCGGTGTCCTGCGGGACCTTGCAGGTGCGCTTGGCGCCGTCCGGCACCGGCTTGAGCGAGCCGGGCTTGCGGCCGTCGTACTCGCAGAAGCCGAGCGGAACGCTGGCGGTCTTGGTCTCGCCCGGCTTGATCAGACCGAAGACGAGCTCCTTCTCGTCGTAGAGCATGCTGTCGCTCTTGGTCAGCGCGCGCAGCTGGTAGAGCGGGACCTTGCCGTTGTTCTTGACGCTGACCTTGAGCATCAGCGCGTCGCCGGCCACCGCCTGATCATTGGGGCGATCGGTCGAGACCTTGACCTCGTAGTCGCCGGCCTTGAGTCCGCCCGCGTAATCCTTGGGCGGCGCGGTCCAGTCGATGCCGAGCTTGCCCAGATCGCCGCCGATGGCGTCGATCTCCGACTGCTGCAGCTTTTCGAGGAAAGCCTTGATGCTGCGCAGCTGATCGTTCTTCTTGCCCGGCTGGAGCTTGCTCACGACGTCGCGCCCGACCTTGATCGGGAAGTCGAGCTCGAAGTCGTCGTCGAGGTCGTCGCCGCGCTCGCGGATCTTCTCGCGGTCGCTCTCGGGCAGGTTGTAGCGCAGCTCGAAGAACGCCTGGTCGGCGCTGCGGCGCGCCGCGTGGTTCAAGCTCTTGGTCAAATCGCGCTCGCGCAGGCCGTGCTCGGAGCGAAAGAGATCCATCTCCATCGTGTCGGCCGTCATCGGATCGAGATCGATGTCCGGGGCGACGCCCACACCCTGGATCGAATAGTCGCCGGGCGTGAGGTACTGGGCGATGGTCAGCTTGAGCGCGGCGTTGTCCGGCGTCACACGCGGGAAGACAAGCTGCACGGAGCCCTTGCCGAAGGTCGTCTGCCCGATGATGACGGCGCGCTCCAGGTTGCGCAGGGCGCCCGCCACGATCTCGCTCGCGCTCGCCGACGAACCGTTGACCAGCACCGCGATCGGGTAGTTGGGCTCGGTGCCCCGGCGAGCGGCGCGTTTCTCGTCACGCCCCTCGGCCGTGCCCACCGTCGACACCAGGATGCCGTCCTCGAGGAAGCGATCGGCGACGGCAGTGGCCTGATCGAGCAGGCCGCCGGGGTTGCTGCGCAGATCGAGCACCAGACCCTTGAGCCGCTCCTTCTTGTGCAGCTCGGCCAGCGCCTGGTCGAGCTCGTCGGCAGTGCTCTGCTGGAACTGCTTGATGCGCACGTAGCCGATACCCGCCACGAGCTGCCGCGATTCGATGGATTTGACCTGAATTTCCTCGCGCACGAGCTCGAAGGCGCGCGAGCCGGCCCAGCCGCCCTCGCCGTCACGCTGAACCCAGACCGTGACCTTGGTGCCCGGCTTTCCACGCAGCCGGCTGACCGCGTCGTCGAGCGGCATGTTGAGCGTCGACTCGTTGTTGATCTTGGTGATGCGATCGAAGCGCTTCAGGCCGGAGCGGCCGGCGGGGGTGCCCGGCATCGGCCGCATGATCGTCAGCATCTGATCGCGGATCGAGATCACGATGCCCAGGCCACCGAAGTGCCCGGACGTCGACAGGTTCATCTCCTTGTAGGCGTCGGGGCTCAAGAACACGCTGTGCGGATCGAGCGTGCGCAGCATGCCGTTGCAGGCCGCGTACTCGACGTCGCGTAGATCGACGCCGCTGTCCTTGAGGTTCTGCTGCAAGAAGACGAAGACTTCGCGCAGACGGGCCGCCACGTCCCAGGGGCCCTGCACGTTGTCGACGCGAAACTCCTTCGACTCCGTGTCGACCTGCACGCGCACGGTGTTCGACTTGTCGCTCTGGTGCACGATGACCTGAGCGACCTCTTTCTGGATCTGATTCAGCGCCGAGAGGAACATCTGCCGCGGCTTGACGCGCGCGGGGTCGACGTACTTGGTGCGAATGATTTCCAGCGTCGCCTTGACGGCGGTGAGCTGAGTCAGGTCGTACGGCGCCTTGGGCTGACCCGGAGTCGCCACGGCCTGCGCCGGCGCGAGGCCGCGCCAAAGTCCGCCGCTGCCGAAACGCACGGCGAACAAAGACGCCAGGCCAAAGACCACGAGCAGAACGACGATCCGACCGAGCCGCTCCAGGAACTTCATCGGGGCTGGAGTATAGCTCAGCGCTCGGAGTCGCTAGCCCGCGACAACCCTGCCGGCGGCTCCGGCCCGGACCCGGGATCGGCGGCCGGCTTCTTCGCCGGGGGAGCCTCGCGCACCGGGACCCCTTCTTTCTCGTCTTTCTTGATGGAATAGCGGACCAGGGCGCGCAGCGCGCGATTGCGCTCCACGTTGCCGAGCACCATCTTCAGGTCCTCGTAGACCGAGGGGTCGACCAGGAGCGCCCCGACGGTGCCCTTGCCAGCGCGTACGTCGGAGACGATCTGACGCAGGTCCCCGCTCATGGCGTTCAGGTTCGCCATCGTGGCCTGCGAGGCGTCGTCGCCGTAGATCACACTGCGGGCAATGCCGTTGCCGTCGCGAATGCCCTTGAGCGTCAGGCGGAGCTCGTCGGCCGCGCCGCCGAACTGTGACACCGTCTTGGCGCTCTCCTCGCTGTAGATCACCTCGTGCGCGAGACCCGGGCCGTTCTGGACGCGCGCCAGCACCGCGTTGACGCCCTGGGCAGTACGCCCGAGCTCGTCGGTCGCACGCGCGAAGTTGTCGACGACCTGCGAGATGCGCTGGGCCTCGGCCGGATCGTTGAGCATGCGCCCGACGTAGCCCTCGCCGCGGTTCATCGAGTTCAGGATCCCCGACAGCGAGGCGACGCCGGACTTGAGATCTTCCTGGAATTTTTCGTCGGCCAGCGAGCTGCTGGTGCGCTCGAGGTTGGTCACGACCTTCTCCACCTGGGTGGTGATGCCACTCAGCTTGGAGATCATCTGCGCCATGTCCTCCGCTTCCTTGGAAGGGATGCGCCCGCCCACGGGGATCTGCGGCTTGCTCTGGTCGCCGACACTGATGACGATCATCTTGTCGCCGAGCAAGCCCTTGCCCTCGATGCTGGCCACGCTGTCCTGGCGCAGGCGACGAGCCTCTGCATCGACCACGGCGATGCTGACGTAGATCTTGGCGTCCTTGGCGTTCTCGCCGTAGTTGACCTTTTCGACGGTGCCGATATCGACGCCGCCCATGCGCACGGGCGAGCCGCGGCGCAGACCCTGAACGTCGGTGAAGGTCACCTGGTAGTCGACCTTGTCGCTGAACAGCTGACGCTCTTCACCGATCAGGAAAATGACGCCACCGGTCGCGGCGAGCCCCGCCAGAACGAAAGCACCAACTTTGATTTCGCGGCCCAGGGCCATTGAGGTTCCTAAGCTTCCCTCATCGAACGGCGCTCGTCACGCCGGAGTGAGTCATTGGGCTCGTGGCCGAAGAGCGCAAGGCCACGGCAGCAACACTGGAATTCCATCA
>DATLIL010001157.1:0-3721 GCA_035539475.1 Polyangiaceae bacterium | reverse complement strand
CTCCAGGCGATCGACGAGCTGCTCGCGGGGCAGAGCGGCGCGCTCGCCCAGCAGATCGCGGCATGGCGTCGGAGCCCCTTCAATCCGCACCTCATCGCGCGGCTTCGCCCCGTCGCCTACCAGAAGGCGGTGGTCATGAAGTACATCGACAACCTGATCCAGTGGGGCGACCAGCTCTTCCGGCGCGACACGATCGAGTCGATCAATGAAGCCACGCAGTTCTATGTGCTCGCAGCCGACATTCTCGGCCCGCGCCCGCGCGCGATTCCGCCCCGCGCGACCGTCGCCCCCAAGACGTACCGCGAGCTCGAGCCGTTGCTCGACGATTTCTCCAATGCGCTCGTGGAGATCGAGGGCTGGAGCCCTCCGGCCGGAGGCGGCGGAGACGACGGCGGGGAAGTCTTGACCCTGCCGACGACGCTCTACTTCTGCGTACCGCCGAACGACAAACTCCTGAGCTACTGGGACACGATCGCCGATCGCCTCTACAAGATTCGCCATTGCATGAACATCGAGGGCGTCGTGCGCCAGCTCCCGCTCTTCGAGCCCCCCATCGATCCGGCGCTGCTCGTCCAGGCGGCAGCGGCGGGGGTGGATCTCAGCAGCGTGATCAACGATCTGAGCGTGCCGGCGCCGCACCACCGCTTCCAGGTGCTCTTGCAGAAGGCGAACGAGCTATGCAATGAGGTCAAGTCGCTCGGGTCGGCGCTGCTCGCCGCGCGCGAGAAGCGAGACGGGGAGGCGCTCGCCACGCTTCGCGCCGGCCACGAAATGCAGCTCCTCGACGCCCTGCGGCAGGTGAAGGAGCGGCAGGTGGTCGAGGCACGAGAGGGCCTTTCCGCGTTGCGCAAGACGCGCGAGATGACGAACCTGCGCCACCAGTTCTATCGCGACATCGCCTACATGAACGCCGGGGAGATCGCGCACATCGAGATGAACAGCATGGCGGCGATTGCCCAGGCGGTGATCGAAGGGATGGCAAGCGCAGCGGCCGTCGCGCACTTCGTGCCCACGGTGACGGGAGGCGTCGCCGGCTTGGTAGGCTCCCCCGTCACTCTGTCCACGACGATCGACGGCGACAAGATCGGCAATTCGATCGAAGCTGGCGCCAAGGCGGCTTCCATTGCCGTCGCGCTGCTCCGCGAGGCTGCTTCCGTCAGCGCGACGATCGGCGCCTACGAGCGGCGCTGGGACGAGTGGAAGCTGCAGGAACAGCTCGCCACCCGCGAGCTCGAGCAGATCGACAAGCAGATCGCCGCGGCCGAGGTGCGCGTCGCGATCACGGAGAAGGAACTCGCCGCGCACGACCTGCAGGTCGAGAATTCGCGCGAGGTGCACGATTATCTGCGCGACAAGTTCACGAGTCAGGACCTGTACGACTGGATGACCGCGCAGATCGCCGCCGTGTACTTCCAGGCCTTCCAGCTCGCTTATGACCTGGCCAAACGCGCCGAGCGAGCGTTCCGCTTCGAGCGCGGGTTGAGCGCCTCCTCGTACATCCAGTTCGGCCACTGGGACAGCCTGCACAAGGGCCTGCTCGCAGGGGAGCGCCTCGGCTTCGACCTCAAGCGCCTCGAGATGGCGTGGCTCGAGCACGATCGACGCGAGTTCGAGCTCACGAGGCACGTGTCGCTGCTGCTCCACGACCCCGTCGCGCTGATGACCCTGAAGGCCGAGGGGAAATGCTTCGTGACGCTCCCCGAGCAGTTCTTCGACATGGACTACCCGGGTCACTACATGCGGCGCATCAAGAATGTCAGCGTGACGTTGCCCTGCGTCGCAGGCCCCTACACCAGCGTCAATTGCACGCTCACGCTCCTCTCGAGCAAGGTGCGTATTACCTCGAATGCGTCCGGCTACGCGAACCAGGGGGAGCAGGACGTCGTCCAGGGCTTCACCCCCGTGCAATCCATCGCGACAAGCCACGCGCAGAACGACAGCGGGTTGTTCGAGCTCAATTTCCGCGACGAGCGTTATCTGCCTTTCGAGGGTGCCGGCGCCGTCTCTGTGTGGCGCCTGGAGCTCCCGCTCGACACCAATGCGTTCGAGCGCGACAGCCTTTCGGATGTGGTCTTCCACCTCCGCTACACGGCGCGCGACGGGGGCGAACTCTTGCGCAAGGCGGCGCGAGAGGCGCGCACCCAGTGGCTCGCGGATGTGAGCAACGCCCCGCTTGCCCGCTTGTTCAGCCTGCGCCAGGAGTTCCGCGCTGCCTTCCAGGCGTTCCTCGATCCAGCGGGTGATAGAAAGCTCCCGCTCGATCTCGGCCTCGAGCGGTTCCCGTTCCAGCTCCGAGGCATGGCGCTGCAAATTCAAAAATTCGAGCTTTACGTGAAGCTCAAGCCCGAGGCGACGCTCTCCTTCGGTCTAACCCTGAAGACCAATACGGGCACGCCCCTCGAAGCCGACCTGGAGCCGGCCGGCCCGGGCCTGGCCCGCGGTGAGAAGCCCTGCTCGGGCGCTGGTCCTGGCGCGTGGGAGCTCTCCGCGCCGGCGGCGGCAGCGGTCGATGACGTGACCGAAGACATCGTGCTCATCGTGCATTACTCGGCGACGGGAGGCGCGTGATGGCCATGGACCAGAAAGGATTCGCGCCGAAGCCCAAGACAACCGCGCCCGAGGCCGTGAAAGCACCGAACCCGTCCCTCCCGAAGGGGGGCGGGGCGGTGCGCGGCCTCGGCGAGAAATTCGCCGCGAGCCTGGTGAGCGGCACCGGGACGCTCACCATTCCGATCGCGGTCTCGCCTGGTCGTGGCGGCTCCGCGCCGGAGGTCTCGCTGAGCTACGACTCGGGCGCCGGCAATGGGCCCTTCGGCGCCGGCGTTCGACTCTCCGTGCCGCAGATCTCGCGCAAGACCGACAAGGGCCTGCCGCAATACGATGACGCACACGAATCCGACGTGTTCGTCTTGTCCGAGGCCGAGGACCTCGTGCCCGCGCTGCGCAGCAACGGCACGCTCGACCGCTTCGACGACGGTGACGAGACCGTGCAGCGTTATCGCCCGCGCGTCGAGGGGGCGTTCGCGCGCATCGAGCGGCGTCAGCACCGGACCTCCGGCACCGTCCACTGGAGGGTTGTCACGGGCGATAACGTCACCCGGATTTACGGCCGCTCGCCGGGTGCGGGGATCGCGGATCCAGATGCGCCGCGACATGTCTTCACCTGGCTGCTGGAGGAGACCCGCGACGACCGCGGCAACGTGATCACCTACGAATACAAGGCCGAGGATCTCGTGGGCGTGTCACGCACCGCGCCGCACGAAGCGCACCGCCACGCGGGGAAGACGCTCATCACGAACCGCTATCTCAAGCGGATCCGCTACGGAAACGCCGTCCCCGGGGACGCCTCCGGCATCATGCTGTTCGAGGTGGTCTTCGATTATGGCGAGCACGACGTGGATGCACCGACGCCCGACGAGATCATGCCCTGGCCTTGCCGCAAGGACCCATTTTCCGTGTACCGCGCGGGCTTCGATGTCCGCACCTACCGGCTATGTCGGCGCGTGCTGATGTTTCACCACATGCCCGAGCTGGGGGAGGCGCCCTGCCTGGTGCGCGCCACCGAGTTCGGCTACGCCGAGGACCCCGTGCTCACGAGGCTCGTCACGGTCACGCAAGCAGGGTATCGCCGGGACCCCTCGACGCTCGCATACACGAGGAAGGCACTACCGCCGCTGGAGCTAGGTTATTCGCTCCCGGTGATCGAGACGGCGGTCCACAC
>DATLIL010001156.1:0-3578 GCA_035539475.1 Polyangiaceae bacterium | reverse complement strand
GATCCTCAAAGGGCGCGTACGTGTGGACGGCCGGATCGTGACCGAGCTCGGCGTGCGCGTCGGTGCGCGCGCCAAGATCGAGGTCGACGGCCGCAAGATCGCCGCCGAACCGCTCGTCTATCTGATCCTGCACAAGCCCCGTGCGGTGATGTGCACGCTGAAAGACCCCGAGGGCCGGCCCACGGTCGCAGAGCTGGTTCGTGACGCGGGCGCGCGAGTGGTGCCGGTCGGGCGGCTCGATTTTCACACCAGCGGCGCGCTGCTGATGAGCAACGACGGCGACTTCGCCGGCGTGATCACGCACCCCCGTCACCACGTGCCGAAGGTTTACGTGGCCAAGGTCCGGGGCATGGTCGACGAGCGGGCGCTCGGACGGCTACGTCAGAGCATCGATATCGACGGGGAGGCGACGGTGCCAGCGGAGGTCTCCGTGATCCGCTTCGAGGGCGACAAGACCTGGCTGCGCGTCGTGCTCAAGGAAGGCAAGAATCGCCAGGTTCGCCGCCTCGGTGAGGCCGCGGGTTACCCCGTGATGCGGCTGGCGCGTCTGGAGCACGCCGGCATCTCCACGGAGGGCCTCAGGCCCGGCATGTGGCGTTACTTGACGGACGACGAGCTCGCCGACCTCAAGAAGGCTTACGGCGTACCGAAGCGCGTGAAGCTACAGCGGCCCGAGCCCGAACTGCCGCGCAACCGCCCGCGACGGCCAGCCCAGCGCGAGGCCAGCGGCCAGCGGCCCGCTCAGCGCAAGGTCACTGCCCGCGGTGAGCGAGCGTCTTCGCGCCGTCGCGGAACATGATGCTGACCTTGCCGGCGTCGAGCACCTTGTCGACGTAGCCCTCGCCGAACTTGGTGTGGATCACGAGCTGGCCTTCGGCGAAGGCCTGATCCATGCCGTAGCGGGTGAAGGCGTCGACGGCTCGTCCCAGCGTGTGCTGAGCCCACTTCTCGTAGCGCTCGTTCTCGGTGCGCGCCTTCTGCGCGACTCGAGCGCCCGCGCTGGTCGCCTTGGGCGCTTTCACCTCGGTCGTGCGCCCGCGGACGAACACGCCCGCGTTGGCCTTGGTCACGCGAGGGGCACGGTAATTGTGCTGCGAGCCGCAGGTCTGGCACTCGACGCGCTTGGGTGCACCCTGCACCATCGCGACGATTCGATGTCCAAGATCCATCCGGCATTTCGTGCACCAGGCGTCGATTTCGCCTCCGGCAGTCAGCGGCTTCAAACTAACTCTCCTCTTTGGGCTCGGGGCTCGTATCTGCGGGAGGTGGCTCCGTCGGCGGTGGCGGCGGCGCGCTCTCCCGGCGCTTCACGCTGACCTTCGAACGAACGTCGGGCACGGGTGGCTTCGAACGTGAGTCGTTGGGGATGAAACGCACTTCGGTCTTGATCTCGAACGACAGCGCGGTCAAGGCGCGCGTCATCTCCTCGGCGAAGTTGGTGTTCTCCAGGAAGTCACGTACTTCGCGGGCGACGGCGCGGTATAGCCCATTCTTGGTCTCTTCGAGCTGCCCGAACATCACCCCGATGGCTTCTTTGGGCAGCTTCAGATCGCGCGCCGCCTTGCGCACGTTCTCCGGGCCCTCGCTGATCTTCTCGTAACCAGCCTCGACGATGCGCTTGACGATCTCGGGCACGAGACGTTCGAGCAGGCGACGCTCGCCGTCATTTTCCTCGCGTTCCGGACCGGGTGGCCGCTCGCTCGACACGAAGCTCCACTAGCGTGCCGCATCGCGTCAGTCAATTGGAGGGGCCTAGGGCCCTAGGGACAAGGGGTCCGGCCGGAGCGGGGGTCTGGGGAGGCCGCTGGCTTGGGTCTGTCCTAGACTTACGCCGCCATGAGACCCGACTTCAGGCAGCGCCGCGACCGTGTCGTCCAGGCCATCAGGCCCGGTGCACTGGTGCTGTTCTCGGCGCCGCTCGCGATCCGCAACAACGACGTGGAGCACGAGTACCGTCAGGACTCGGACTTCTACTACCTCACAGGCTTCGACGAGCCGGAGAGCGTCCTGGTGCTCAGTACGGTTCCCGAGCCCAAGCTGACGATGTTCGTGCTGCCGCGCGATCCGGAGCGCGAGACGTGGGACGGGCCCCGGGCGGGGGTCGAGGGTGCGATGCGCGACTTCGGGGCGGACGCGGCCTTTCCCATCGCGGAGCTCGGCGCGAAGTTACCGGAGCTTCTCGAGAACGTGGAGAGCGTGCACTACGCCATCGGGCGTGTGCGTGAACACGACGACGTCGTCCTCTCGGCGCTGCGGCGTGTGAGGGGTAAGGCCAAGACCGGCGTCGCGGCGCCGCGTGCGATCGTCGACTCGTTTCCGACCCTGCACGAGCTCCGGCTGCTCAAGAGCGCCGAAGAGCTCGCGCTGATGGACCGGGCCGCCGCCATCACCGCCGAGGCGCACCTCTTGGCCATGGCCCAGACGGCCCCCGGCAAATACGAGTACGAAATCGAGGCCCTGCTACGCGCCGTCTTTCGCCGCCATGGCTCGGAACGCCCGGCTTATACGCCGATCGTGGGCTCTGGGCCCAACGCCACGATCCTGCATCATCGGCGCAACGATCGGCTGATGCACGATGGTGAGCTGCTCCTGATCGACGCCGGCTGCGAGTACGGCTACTACGCCAGCGACGTGACCCGGACCTTCCCCGTGAACGGCAAGTTCAGCGCCGAACAGCGCGCGGTCTACCAGATCGTGCTCGACGCGCAGCTCGCCGCCATCGCCGCCAGCACGCCGGGCAAGACGCTGGACGAGATCCACCGCGCCGCAGCCGAGGTCATCGTGCGCGGGCTGATCGACCTCGGCGCGATCGAGGGGCCGCCGGAAGAGGCGCTCGAGAAAGGGCGGCACCGGCCGTTCTTCATGCACAAGACCAGCCACTACCTGGGCATGGACGTGCACGACGTCGGTAGCTACCACGTGGCCGGCAAGCCGCGTCCGCTCAGCCCCGGCATGGTGATCACCGTCGAGCCGGGACTCTACTTCGGCGCCAACGACGAACGAGCGCCGGAGCGGCTCCGTGGCATCGGCGTGCGCATCGAAGATGACGTGCTGATCGGCGAGGACCAGCCGGTGGTGATCACTCAAGCCATTCCGAAGAGCATCGACGAAGTCGAACGCGCGTGCGCCAGCTGATCTCGTCATCCAGCGCGCTGGGGCTCTCCTGCCTGCTGCTGGCGCCGGGCGCCGGGGCGCTCGAGGCGCCGGCGGAGCTCGGCCCCGACCCTGGCGCGGCCCCGGCGCCCGAGCTCGACCTCGGCCCGAGCACCACGAGCACCCCACTGCGGCGCACACGCGAGACCTACGTGCATGCCTTCGGCACGGTCGCGCTCGGCCGCGGGCTGCGCTTCAACAACCCCTACCGCCTCAGCACCGTGCTCGGCGACGACTCCGAGTCGCTGTCACTGTCGGCGACGTACGCAGATGTTGGCCTCGGCGCCCTGCTCGGCCAGCCGCGTGGTCTGCAGCACGGCGCCGTCGCCCACCTGTCGATCGCGACGGATGGCATCACGCAGGAGGTGGCGAGCCTGTCGTACCAGGCGCTGATGCCCTTCGGCTCGCGCTGGCTGGTCACGGGC
>DATLIL010001155.1:0-2068 GCA_035539475.1 Polyangiaceae bacterium | reverse complement strand
GACCTACGTGATCGGGAACCTGATCGAGCAGGGAGCGCAGACCGACAACTCGTCCATGCTCGGCTACTTGCAAGAGGGGCCGAACGCCGCGAACCCGAGCGATGCGCTCTTCGTCGTGAACAACACGTTCGTCAACGATCTCGGCAGCGGCACGTTCGTCAACGTCGGTGGCAGCGCGAGCACCCCGGCGATCATCCGCAACAACGTCTTTGCCGGTGGAGGCACGGTCCCCAATCAGGCGACCGCCGTGCTCGAAAACAACTACGAGGGCGCCGATTGTCTGATCGACGCTGCGAGCTTCGACTACCAGCTCGTGGCTGACAGCCCGTGCGTCGATACGGGCATGGATCCGGGCAGCGACGCGGATTTCTCGCTGGTTCCGGCCTACCACTACGTCCACCCGACGAGCCGTGAAGCGCGCAGCAGCGTCGGTGTGCTCGACATCGGCGCCTACGAGCTCGGTGGTGGCGACGCCGCCGGAGCCCCAGGGGCCGGTGGCAGCATGGCCGAGGGCGGCAGCGCGCCGAGCGACGCTGGGAGCCCCGGTGGCGGCGCTCCGAGCAGCAGCGGCGGGAATGGCGGCTCCGCAGCAGGCTCGCCCCCTGGTGGCGCGCCCGGCGCTCCGCCCGACGCCGGTGACGACGGCGGATGCGGCTGCCGCTCGCCGAGAGTGCCCGGCAATCGCTCTTCGGCGGCGCTGCTGCTCGCGGCGCTCGCGTTGACGTTCAGGCGAGCGAGAGCTCGTGCGCGGGGCGCGGAAAGCCGACGGCGAAGCCCATCGTGTAGCGAGCGTTGATCTCGCCGAGCGCGCAGAAACCCGACTCGCCGTCGCGCTCGTAACGGTAGGCGTCGACGCCGAATGGGCCGAAATAGCCGGCGTTCGTCAGGGCGAGCGCGACCCGTTCACTGGTGTCACGCAGCGCTCGGGCCTCGTCCGCGCTGAGCTCGGAAGCCGCCAGACGAATGCCGCGGAATACGCCGCGAGGCGTGACCTCCTGGACGCAAGCTCGTCCGAGCTCGTAGGCTCCGCTCGGCCAGACGAAGCCGTGCTGCGAGAGCTCGAGCGTGGGGAGCACCAGCGGCTCGACGATCAGGCCGTCATGCGCGAGCGAGGCGTCGACCCAGGTCCACTCCTTGACGCTGAGCTCGCGAAAAGCACGGAGCTGTCCGCGTCCGGCCAGCGTGAGCGGGCGCTTGAGCATCCATTGCCCTGGTCGAGCAAGGAGCGCTTCCACGGCGCCGCGCTCGTCCACGTAGTGCTGCTCCGGCAGCCCGCCTCCGAGCTCATGGGCGAAACGACGGTGATTGACCCGGCGTAACACCGCCAGGCTCGGATGCGGTTCCGGCTCGATTCCTGCTGCAGCAAACGCCGCGAGCGCACGTCGCGTCGGGCACCAGGCGCGTCCGATCAGCGACGCGGTGGCGCGCGTTTCGGGGCCGAGCTCGATGTCTTCGGGGCCCAGCAGCGCACGCGACCCGCCGCCGTACTGGGCGAGCTGGCTCAGGACGCTCAGCTTCGGGTTGTACGACGGGAGCGCGAGCTCGAGCTCGGCGTCGAGGTTGAACACCCAGCCGAATCTCAAGCCGACCGACCCTTGGCCTCGGGTACGTAGGCAGCCAGCGCGGCGATGAAATCCTCGGACATGCCGGCGCGCAGCCTGAGCTCGCGGGCCAACGGTGTGCCGCGCAGCAAGAGCGGCGAGAGCGGCGGCGGCAAGCGCTCGAGCCACTCGTCGAAGTCGCAGCCGCCGGTCCAGCGCTGAAACCAGCGTGTGGCGATGCGCACGTGAGCGAGCTCTTCCTTCGCCACGCGCTCCTGCACGAGCGCCCCCTCCTCGTCTCCGACGACGCGAAAACGTGCGGCGAACGCGGGGGCATGCTCGAGGTTCGCGCCTTCGAGCCCCATGCCCATGAGCGCCACGAAGCTCACCTTGTCGACGCACGAGGGCACTCGCTTCCAGAACCAGTCGCGCACGCCGAAGTCGCCGATGCGGCAGCCGAGCCGCTCGATCTGCTCGCGATAGAGGTTCATGTGGCGGATCTCGTCGCGGCAGATGCGCAGCAGGTC
>DATLIL010001154.1:0-14593 GCA_035539475.1 Polyangiaceae bacterium | reverse complement strand
GTCCAGGAGGACGCTTCGTGATCGGCGAAGTGCTCGAGGGCTCGGCCGTCGCGCGTTTCCTCGACGGCTTCGTCGACGCGCACGGCAGCGGTCACGTGGGCAGCTACCTCGCGGCACGTGAAGGCGAGCTACTGCGCGAAGCCGGCTTCGAGGTCGACGGCTTCGAGGTCGCGCCTACTCCGTGGCGTGCGCGGACGTACGCCGAGCTCGCGCGCTTCGTGCGTGACCTCTTCTCGGTTCATCGCGCCACCGAGGTGCAGGTTCAGGGCGCCTTGTGCGATCAGATCGGCTTGCGTGAGGGCCCGCTCGGCGTCGAGCTCGCCTGGGAGCTCGTGTTCTTTTCGTGTCGGCGCGTGGCCTAGGGCGTGCAGTTCTCGTTGAACGGCAGGCTGACGTAGAGCTCACCGAGCTCGGTGAGCTGACCATCGTTGCCCAGCAAGTTTACGTTCGGCAGCGCCGTCGTGCGCCCGGAGAACCAGGCGTAACGAAGCACGTCCGGGTCGTCTTCCATGATTGCCACGGCCTGCTGCATGTACGCCTTTTGCACGGCCAGCGAGCGATCGGCGGCGTCGCCGCAGGCAAACTCCGTGACCCAGATGGGCAGCCCGTAGCGCTTCATTTCGCCCAGATACCAGCTCAGCGCCTCCGGCGTGCAGGCGTACCAGTGTACGGCCAGGACATCGACCTGGCAGTTCGGGCAGGCCGCGAAGAACTTGTCGAAATAGACGAAGGGGTCGGTGTCCCAGCAGCCGCCGCCGCAGTAGTTGAGTGCCGGCGACACGAGAGCCAGACCCTCCTGACCGGCAATATCCTCGAGCGCCGGCCACTGCGCAGCCGCCTGTTCGGCGCTCAGATTGGCCTGCGCGAAGAAGTTCGGTTCGTTGAACCCCATCAAGAATCGCGAGCTGCTCGGGATGGCCGCCACGGCCTGGCCCACGTCCGTGAAGCGCTCGTCCCAGATCATCGGCACGAACTCGACGCCGAGCTGCTCGTAGCTGGCAGCCGCGGTCGACTCGGGGCCGCGTGCCCAGTTGTGCCACCAGGCGACGCTGCTCGAGAGCGCGGTCATGTCGGCCGCCGAGTGGTAGCCGTACGCCACGCCGCGCTTGCAGCTCCGTCCCGTCGGCTGCTGGCATTGACCGCTCCCGTCGCAGCTCTGCCCTGAAGGACACGTGCCGCAGCTGCCGTCGCAGCCGTCGTCACCGCAGGCCTTGCCGCTGCAGCTCGGCGCGCAGGGCTCGCGCACCTCGATGTAGTTGACGTTGGTCAGGCCCGTGTCCAGCGCCAGCCGCAGCGTGTGATCGCCCGCCGTGAAGGCGACGCCGTGCGCGACGACGTCGCTGAACGCCTGCCAGCCGCTGCTCGGTGCGGTCAGCGTTCCCGTGACGTCGTCACCGTCGATTTCGACGCGTACCTGACGGCCGCTCTCTGCCGCGGCCAGCCGCAGCGCGATGTCGAAGGTCGCGTTCTGGGCGACGTGGATCTCGTAGTCGAGCCACTCGCCCGGATCGGTCCAGCCCACGTTGCAACCACCGCCGACGTCGGTGGTGGCCTGGGCGTCGACGTCGGTCGCGCTGCAGGCGGCGCTCGCCCCGGTGTTGCCGGCCGTGGTGTCGAAGTAGTCGGTGTAGGCCTCGGCCTCGATGCGGGCAGGAACGGTGATCCGGCTGGGATCCACGGTGCACGAACCGTTGTCCGGGTGCGAGCAGGCGCCGGCGTCGCACACGTCGTCGGTGCAGCTGTTCTGGTCGTCTGTGCAGGCGAGCGTCACGTCGGCGTACTGGCAGGCGCCGGCGTCGCAGTCGTCCACGGTGCAGACGTTGCCGTCGTCGCAATCGGTGTCGAGCGCGCAGGCACAGCTGCCGTTGGCGGGGTGGGTGCAAAGGCCGCCGGCGCAGACGTCGCCGGTGCAGCTGTCGCCGTCGTCCGCGCACTCGCCGGCCGCGTCCGAGTACTGGCAGATCCCGCCGTTACACACGTCTGCGGTGCAGGGATCGGAGTCGTCACAGTCCGCGGCGCTCGCGCACGAGCAGGTTCCGTTGGACGGGTGCGTGCACAGCGTGCCGCTGCACAAGTCCGCGGTGCAACCGTTGCCGTCGTCGGCACAGACCGCGGCGGTACCCGTGTAGTGACACAGACCGGCGTCGCACACGTCGACCGTGCAGGCGCTGCCGTCGTCGCAGTCGGCGTTGCTGGAGCACTGACACGTACCGTTGGAAGGGTGCAGGCAGATGCCCTGGGTGCACAGATCCGCGGTGCAGCCGTTGCCGTCGTCGATGCAGGCTGCGGCGTTGTAGGCGTACTGACAGATGCCCGCGGCGCAGTGGTCGTCCGTGCAAGGGTTCGAGTCGTCGCACGCCACGTCGGCCGCGCACGCGCAGCTGCCGTTCGCGGGATGGACGCACGAGCCGGCGCTGCAGGTGTCGGTGGAGCAGCCGTCGCCGTCGTCGCACTGGCTGTCGACGCTGCACAGCGGCGTCGCTGCCGGCGGCGGCTGCGGCGCTGCCGTCGACCTGGGCCCGGGGCCGGAGATCGTGCCTTCGAAACCGTCGAGCACCCCGCAAGCAGCAAGCAGCAAGGCCAGCGCCGCGGAACGCGTCGAGGAGGTTGCTCGGCTCTGCAGCATGAGGGAGCGCCTCAGTATGTCGTCCCGGCGTCGCAGCGATCAATCAATGCTCGATTGATGATGCGCCTTCGCGGCAGTGGCGCGCGAAACATTCAAGCATTGCAGAAGTAGCATGCTGCCGGCGCACGCTTCTGGCAGCCTCCGCGCATGGCCAGCTCGAAGCGCAAGAAAGACGGCGATCGGAAGAAGGGCAACGAACTCAACGTGATCGGGGTGCCGCGCGTGTACCGCAAGCGGAAGACCTACGGTGCGGGCGGCAAGCAGGTGGCGTGGGAGGAGTTCGACCACCCGCGCAAGCTCGACCAGACCGAGCTCGGCCGCTCCATCGTGTACACACTCGATCCCGCGTTCGCCGGCGAGCCCGTGGTCTTGACCATCACGCACAACGACGGCACGAGCCAAGAGTGGCGCATCGTCTCCGAAGGCGAGGCCCCGGGGACGACGCACAGCGTCCACGTCTGCTACGACGACCAGGGGCGGCCGACGAGCATCTACATCGAGTGAGGCTCAGGCGGCCGGGCTCTGACCACTCCGGCCCCGAACCTCTTGCTCTTGAATGGCCAGGTCGAGCTTGGAGCGCAAGATGATGTAGCTCGGGTCCACGGCGTAACGCACGAGCTCGCGGCAGCGTTCGCCGCGCGAGGCCGAGCTCGACTGATCATCCGCGCCGCGCACGAGCTGCAGCGCCGTGCCCAGGTCGTTGCAGGCGATGAAGCCCAGGCGGTCGGACATGAGATCGACGCCGTGCAGCCAGTGATTGAGGTCGACCGAGTGATCGTGGTCGAACAAGCTGGCGACGAGCTCGTTCAGGTGCCGCCTGGTCTCCGGCTCGAGCTGCTCACGAAGTACACCGATGGTCTCTTCCACGGACTCGGCGACGTCGGCGGGCAGCTTGAGATTCGGCGCGCCGAGCTTCAGCGCAGCCAGCAGGGTCACCTTGAGCGCGCGGGCCGTCGCCAGCAGATGCCTGAGACCGTAGCCGCGCCTGAAATGAAGCAGATGTGATGCAGCGGTGAAGGCCACCTGGAAGGGCGGTAGCTCGGCGAGGGCCGACGGTCCGAGCACCAGGCACGGCTCGTGGCTGCGCACCATGCACAGCGCTCTCTTCTGCGTCTTGCTCAGGTAGAGCTCGGGCAAGGGCACGCCGAAGACCGGAGCCAGGTCCCTGAGTGCGGCCAGCACACCGCCGTCGTGAGCGTCGGGGTCGATGCGCATTTGCGGCTTCAGACCGAGCTTGGCCGCGCTCGAGCCACGCGCGTGACGCATGGCAGGCTCGATGATCGCGAACACCTCGCTGATGCCCTCGTCGACGTCGGGACGGCGCACGAGCTCGTGCCAGTCCTCGGCCGAGATCCGCCGTGAAAGCTCGGGCGGCGCCTTGAGTTGGTGCTTGCGAAACAGCGCCACCGGCTCGAGCCCGCCCTGATTCATCAGCACGAGCGCCTGCGACACGCACCAGGCGGCGTCCAGGTGTCCGGTGCTCGAGTACAGCGCGAGCAGCGCCTGATACGGCTCTGGACGCGTCGGGTCCTGGCGCAGGCGTTCGCGCTCGAGCTCGACGCCACGCAGCAGGTGACGGCGCGGGTCGCCGCGGTAGATGCGCGCCAGGCGCTCGCCGAACTGCTTGTTCGTCGGATCGAGCGCGTGGGCTCGTTCGCACAGCGCCAGGGTCTTGCTCGCGTCGCCCTGAGCGCTGACGAGCTGGTAGCACTCCTCCATCAGCTTGACCGTGCGCCGCCTTTCACCCGCCGCTCGCGAGAGCTCGATCAGCTTGATGTAGACCTCCTCCGTCAGCGCCAGGTTGCCCATGGCGCGAGCCAGGCGCTGCGTATGTTCCAGGACGTTCACGTCGTCGGGCGCGAGCGCCAGCGCGCGCTCCAGGTAGGAAAGGGCCTGCTTCGGCTGGTTGAGCTTCTCGTCGAGGATGCGCGCTGCGGTCAGCAGGTAAGGCACGCTCTGCGCTGCGACCGGCAGCGTCTGGGCAAGCTCCTCGATCACGGGCAGGAGCTCGTTCCAGCGCTCCGTGTTGCCGTAGAGCGCCAGCAGATCGACGAGCACGCGGTGGTCGTGGGGATGCTCGCCGAGCACGATGCCGTAGAGGCGAGCGGCCCGGGCCGTGTCGCCCAGCCGCTGCAGCGAGAGCTCTCCGGCTTCGGTCAGGAGGGCCCAGCGACGCTCACCTCGCGTGCGCTGAGCCAAAACCTCCAGCACGTCGATCAGCGCGGGCCAATCCTGCTGCTGGCGCTGGAGCTGTTCCAGCGCTTCGAGCGCGCGTGTGTCGTCCCCGGCGAGCTCGGCCGCCGACTCGAGGGAGTCGATCGCCAGCGCCAGGGCGCCCAGGCGTGCATGCGCCTGGCCCTGACACCACAGCGCACGAGCGCGCTGCTCGTCGCCGAGCTCCGGGCCGGCGAGCAGCGAGCTGCACAGCTCGAGCGCCCGTGCATGCCGACCCTGCCGGTTCATGATCTCGACGGCATTGAGCACGATCGCAGGATCGCTACTGCGCTCGATGCAAGCCTCGGCCGCGGTCAGCGCCTCGACCTCGTAGCCGAGCTCCGACAGGCAGGCGGCGTGGGATGCCTGCAGGCGGGCGAGCTCGGCGGCGTCCAGGGCCTCGGCTTGGTTCAGCGCGCGCGCATAGTGGTCGCGAGCTTCGGCGAAGTGCCCCGAGTCTCGCGCGCAATCGGCGAGCACCACGTGGGCCTCGACGCAGTTCTCGTCGAGCTCGAGCGCGTGCCCGGCGGCAGCCTCGGCACGGCGAGCCTCGCCGTCGCCGCCGCGGTGGATGTGGGCGAGCTCGACGTACAGCTTGGCCCTCGCCACGCCGCTCGTGTTGCAGGCGAGCTCGCGGTCCACGAGCTTGATCGCCGTCGCCGTATCGCCTCGGGCGAGGGCAATGCGGCGCAGCCCGCCCCAGGCTTCGGGGCTGCGCGGTTCGAGCTCGAGCACCTCCTGAAAGTGTCGCTGGGCGGAGCGCAGCTCACCGCCGGCCTCGAACAGCTGGGCCGCTTCCAGCCACAGCTCGGCGCGTTTGAGCGGCAACGTCGCGCGCCGGGCCAGGACTTCCACGGCGCGCGCGGCCTGCGCTTCGTCACCGAGCCGGGTGGCTATGGTGGCAATGGCGCGCAGCGCGGCTTCGTCGCCTGGCGCGTGCTCGAGCACCTGGTGCCATTGTTCGAGCGCGTGGGCCGGCCGCGCGAGTTTCTGGCTCAAGAGCTCGGCGAGCTCTCGGCGAGCCTTGATGGTTTCGTCGACGGAGGGCGCGTGTTCGATCAGGTCCTCGTAAGTGGACGCCAGGCGCTGCCACTGCCCGAGCCGCTGGTACAGGCCGAGCAGGTTTCGCCGGACGGCCAGGTTGTCCGGCTCGAGCATGAGCGCCTCTTCGAGCAGGTCGGCTGCCCGCTGTTCGTCGAAGAGCTCCTGCTCGACGAAGGTTGCGAGCTTGACGGTGATCTCCACGTTTTGTCGCGGTGACGAGGCCAGCGCGAGCTGACGCTGCAGGTTCTCTTCCAGCGCCTTCGGTCGGCTCGCATGGCGGTAGAGCGCTTCCAGCTGGCGTAGCGTTTCGAGCTCGCCGGGTGCTTCTGCAAGAGCGCTCTCCGACAGGCGAATCGCGCGTTCCACGTCCGCGAGCTCCTCGTACACCACCTGCGCAGCCTCACGTAGCGCCGCGCGCCGTTCGCCGCCGCCCGTCGCTGCCGCGTGCCGCTCCAGGCAATCGACGGCTGAAGCGTGGTCGCCGGCGAGTAAGCGCAAGCGCACCAGCCGGCGGCAGGCCTGCACGTGGCCCGGGTTCGCGGCGAAGACGCGGCCGTAGAGCTCCCGCGCGAGCTCGGCTTGATTGAGCGACTCGTCCAGAAGCTCGGCGGCCGCGAGCAGGGCCTGGTCGTGATGGGGATCACCTTCGAGCGCTGCCTGAAAGCACGACAGGGCCGCCTCCGGCCGCAGCAGCCGTTGCTGGTACCACTTGCCCATGCGGAGCAAGATGCCCGGCTCGCGGTTGACCAGATTCTGCTCCAGGCTCTCGAGCACCTCGGTCCAGCGAGCGGTGTCGCTGCCTGCCAGGCGCTCGATGCCGGCGGCGGCCTGCTCGCTCGCAGGATCGGCCGCGAGCGCCTGAACGTAGGCCAGCAGAGCCTGCTCGCCGTCCTTGAGTGCACCTTCGAGCAGCTGAGCGACGCTCTCCAGCACTCGGGCGCGCTGCTCGGGCTCGCTTTCGAGCTCGAGCTTCTCGAGCAAGACGTCGATCAGCTCCTCGTGCTGCGCACCGTCGCGCAGCAGGCGCTCGAGCTCGCTGCGCGCCGTCTCGTTGCGGGGCTCCCGCGCCAGTACCGCGCGGTAGGCACGGATGGCGTCGTCGCTCTGGCCCGCAGTCTCGTAGAGCGACGCGGCGCGCAGGTTGAGGCGGGCGTGATGGGCCTCGCTGCCGGGCGCTCCGCCGAGCTGGTCCGCGGCGAGCATGAATGCCTCGGCTACCCGCAGGCTGTCGGCGCCCTGGTCCACGCTGGCCTCGAGCACGGCGGCGGCGACGAGGCTCGTGGGTTCCTCCAGCAGCATGCTGGTGCGATCATCGAGCAGCTGTTCTGCGAACTCCGAGCGCTCCACCAGCGAAGATCGGCTGAGCTCGAGCAGGCGCTGCCTCACGTGTGCTGCCCGCTGAGGACGTTGGCGCGGATCCTTGTCCAGGAGCTCGAAGGCGAGCTCGTCGAGGCCGATCACCAGGCTACCCGTCTTGCACAGAAAGCTGATCGGCTCCGGATCACGTCCGAGCTGGGCCGCGAAGAGGTCGCTGCGCGGGACGCCGGCGAACGGTCCCTCACCGGAGAGCAGGCGATAGAGCAACACGCCGAACGCATAGAGGTCGGCTTGTGGTGACGGATCCTCGCCGCGCATGATCTCCGGGGCCAGGCTGCTGAGCACGTGCAGCGGCCAGTCTCGCTCTGGCCGCCGCGCCCGTAAGAAGTGGCTGCCGGGGTCGAGCAGTAGCGCCTTGTCCGAGCCCCAGATCAGCACGTTGTGGTCGTGCAGGCTGCCGTGGGCCAGGCCAGCGTCGTGCAACGCCTGCAGCGCGTCGAGTACCTGGGTGAGCAGCGGCCAGACCTCGTCGAAACCTCGCGGCCCGACCCGGCCCAGCTGTTCGGCTACGGTGACACCCTCGTAGTAACGATGCGCGATGACGTCGACTTCGTCATAGGTCCCGGCGTCGGTCATCGTCGGTAGACCGAGCTGCGCGAGCTTCGAGGACGCGCGCGCCACACGGACGAAGCGCTGCCAGGCCGAGCGACGGTTCTCGGCATGGGTCGAGCGCACTCTCAGCCGCACCGCCTCTTCGCCGCGCCTGGCCTTGAACAGGCTGCTGGAATTTCCCTGCCCGAGCCGTGCGTCCAAAACATAGGGGCCGAGGCTCTTGGCCACGGCGTGGTGTGCGGGACGCTGCCCAGTTGTTGCGGCGTGACGCAGGGCCGAGCGTTCCCGTGCAATGGCGTCGTACAGCGCGTCCAGGGCCGATTGCTCGCGGCACCTGCGGAGCAACAGGGAGGCGAGAACGGGCTCTTCGCCGCCACCGTCGCTCGTCGGCAGCCGTTCGCCCAGTACGTCTTCCGCCCAGCGCTGCAGCTCCATGCTGCTGGCAGAGAACAGTGCTTGTCTCAGCGCGTTGAATCGCGCGACGTCGAGCTCGCCGGTCTGGTCCATGGTCGTGCGCTCGCTGTCAGCAAGCGCCGTTCCAGGTCAGGTCAGGGAGATTGCGCGATCTGCGCCGGAACGAGGCCCTAGGGCTCCTCGATCTCTTTTTTCAGCGCTTCGAGGTCGGACTTGTAGGTTTTGTCCGAGATCTTGGCGAAGGCTTCGTCCTCGAAATCCTCGGTCGTGGCGATGGCCTCGTCCGCGACGTTCACGGTCGGCTCCGGCGTCGCTGGTGCCGCGGGCGCGGGTGCTTGCGAAGGGGCTGGGGGCGCCACCGCGACCGGAGCCGTGGCCGTGGCCGCGGGAGCCGGGTCGGATTTCTTCTTCAGCAAGCGGCAGCCGGAGCTCGCGACGGCGAGCGCGAGCGCCGAGCCGATCAAGAACAGGCGCGTCGAGTGGGAGTTCATTTCGTCACCGCGGGTAGCGCGCCTTCGCGCAGCGAGTTCATCGCCTTGAAGTGGCGTTCGTCTTCTTTGGTCAGGAGCTCGTCCACCGTCTCGACGGTCTTGAGGTCCTTCTTGCTTTCGGCGATGACGCGAATGC
The DNA here is from genome assembly GCA_035539475.1 of Polyangiaceae bacterium. Classification (GTDB taxonomy): domain Bacteria; phylum Myxococcota_A; class Polyangia; order Polyangiales; family Polyangiaceae; genus PMG-095. The sequence goes on along the minus strand of DATLIL010001154.1, from coordinate 5,739 downwards.
GCTGCAAGGCGGCGAGGCGGAACGAGTGACGCTTGAGCTCGGCGGCGCCCTTTTCGTCGGCCAGGAGCTGTCCCCAGCGACGGCGCAGGCGACCGACGCTGTCCTTGCGACGATCGCCGCGGTTCTTGCGCAGCTCGTCGATGTCGGCGGTCTGTTGCGGCTCGCGTTCCGCGGCGGCGATGGCCTTGAACTCGGCCAGGTTCTTCTTCTGGTTCTCTTTCTTCTGCTCCGGCGTCAGCGCGGCCACGATCGGGTTGCCGGAGCAGTCGCAGCTCGCGGTGCAGGTGGGTGAGCACTTGATCGGGTTGCCGGAGCAGTCGCAGCTCGCGGTGCAGGTGGGCGAGCACTTGGGGGCTGCGATCGGATTGCCGGAGCAGTCGCAGGTCGGCGTGCAGGTAGGCGAGCACTTGGGGGCTGCGATCGGGTTACCGGAGCAGTCGCAGGTGGCGGTGCAGGTGGGCGAGCACTTGGGAGCTGCGATCGGGTTGCCGGAGCAATCACAGGTCGGCGTGCAAGTCGGCGAGCACTTCTTGTCCGCCTTCTTGTCTTTGTCTTTCTCGTCCTTCTTGTCCTTGTCCGCCTTCTTGTCCTTCTTCTTTTTCTTCTTCTTCGCTTCTTCCTTGTCGTCGGCAGCGCGGGCCGAAGGCTGCGAAGACACCGTCACGAGCGACAGCGCCAGAGAGGCAACAAGGAACGAGAGGACTTTCATGAGGGGCTCGGATTACATCCAGAAACGGGTGGCATTGCAATAACCCGCGGCGCGACTGGATTGCGCAACTCGGGTATCCGTTCTCCGTTGATGGTGGAAGGCCCCGACGAGAAAGCCGCTGACGCAGCGTCGCCGTCAGCGGATCACGTCGGAGTAGTCGGGGGAGCGCAGCGCATCGGCGTCGGCGAGATCGATCTGCGCCTTCTGCAGCTTGCCGGAGAGATCGACGTTGACGGCCTGCCAGCGCGTGTACGAATCGATCACCCAGATGCCGCTCTCGCGCGTGCCGTTGCCACTCCAGCCGTTGCCGCCGAAGGGCAGGTGCGCCTCGGCGCCGGTGGTGGAGTTGTTGATGCTGCTCATGCCCGCGCGGATTTCTTCCTTGAAGCGCAGCATGGCGGCGGGGTCGCGCGTGTAGACGGCGCTCGAAAGGCCGTAGGGTGTGCCGTTGGCGGCCGCGAGGGCCTCGTCCAGGCCGTCGACCTCGACCAGGTTCACGGTGGGACCGAAGCACTCTTCCTGGAAGATGCGCATCTTGGGTGTGACCTTGTCGAAGATGCGCGGCGTGGCGTAGAGGCCACGTCCGGAGTCGCCGCTGAAGCTCGCCGGCTCTTCGCCGGGCAGGATGCGCTGGCCGTCGAGCAGGAGCTCCGCGCCGTCGGCCAGGCCCTGCGCGCGCTGCTCGCTCCAGCGCTCGAGGAAGCGCTCGTTGATGAAGGGTCCGTAGGCGACGCTCTCGTCCAGCGGATTGCCGATCTTCAGCTCTTTCGCGCGCCGCGTGAGCTCCGCACGCACGGCGGGCATCACGCGCTTGTCGGCGATGATGTTGCCGCAGCTGGTGCAGCGCTGTCCGGCCGTACCGAACGAGGCCCACAGCGCGCCTTCGACGGCGAGCTCGAGATCGGCGTCGCCCAGAATCACGAGGGGATTCTTGCCGCCGAGCTCGAGCGACGGCACCTGCAGGTTGCGCCCGCAGACCTCGCCGATCTTGCGCCCGATCGCGGTCGAGCCCGTGAACGAGATCTTGTCGAGCAGGCCCTCGTCGACCATGCCGACCAGAAACTCTCCAGCCGAGCCCGCGCCGCCGCCGTGCACGACCGAGAGCACGCCGTCGGGCAGCCCCGCGCGACGCCACAAGTCGAAGAACAGGCTGGCGATACCGGGCGCGTCATCCGACGGCTTCCAGACCACGGCGTTGCCGCACAGGATTGCCGGCACGAGCTTCCACGACGGCACGGCGATGGGGAAGTTGCCGGCGGTGATGGCTCCGACCACGCCGAGCGGACGGCGGTACGTGAAGAGCTCCTTGTTCGACAGCTCGCTCGGCACCGTCTGCCCGTAGAGTCGCCGGCCCTCGCTCTGAAAAAACTCCGCGGTGTCGATCGCTTCCTGAACGCTGCCGCGCGCCTCGCGCAGGGGCTTGCCGACCTCGCGCGAGACGAAGCGCGCCAGCGCCTCTTTTTCTTCCACCAGCAGGCGAGCCAGGCGCCCGAGCACCTGCGCTCGTTGTGGCGCCGGCACGGCGGCCCAGCGCCGCTGGGCGTCGCGCGCGGCCCGGCACGCCTCGCGCACTTCCTCCAGGGTGGAGCTCGGCGCGATGGTCACCACGTCGTCCCGCCGTGCTGGATTGAACCGGGAGTACGAGGCCTCGCCGGGTAGATGCTCGCGTCCGGCAATGACGTTCGGCGCGAGCAGGGTGTGCGGCAGATCAGCGGCCTGAGCGCGCGTGTGCATGCCTTCGAGGGTGCTTCCCATGCCCGCCTTCGGCAAGCTGCTCGGCCTGTCCGGCCGGCAAGTCGGTCAGTGCCGGAAGGCGCGCGAGGTTCCCCGTCGTCGAGATCTCTGGATTCCGGCAGCCTGTTCCGGTTAATCCGCCCGGACGGGGCCCGCTCCGTTCGCGTACAAAGAAAGATTCCTTGTCTACCGTTCCATCCTCCAGGGCCGGGGCCCACAATTCACTGCCGCGCGTGGTGATCGAGCAGGTCACCCCCATCCTCGATGCCGGGCGCTATCCGATCAAGCGTCCCGTCGGCAGCGTCATCGACGTGGGCGCCGCGATCTTCAAGGACGGTCACGACCAGATCGCCGCTCGCGTGGTCTGTCGCGCGCCTGGAGGTGAGTGGCAGTCCTTCCCGCTGATCTATCGCCACGATCCGGACCGCTGGTACGGCTCGTTTCGCGTCGACCGACTCGGGCGCTGGCAATACACCATCGAAGCCTGGCCCGATCACTTCGGCAACTGGCGCACGGATCTGGGCAAGCGCATCGACGCCGGCCAGGACGTGCGCGGAGAGCTGCTCGAGGGCGCCGCGCTGCTGGCGCGACACGGCCAGCGCGCGAAGGGTGAAGCCGCCAAGCGCATCAAGAAGGCCGCCAAGCGTCTGGGCAACCCCGACGCGCCGGTCGACGAACGCCTGCGCATCGCGTTCTCCGAGGAGCTCCTGCACGAGGTGCAGGGGCCGATCGCGCCGGAGGAGGTGACCACGCTGCAAAAGCCGCTCGAGGTGCTCGTCGATCGCGAGCAGGGCAGCTTCTCTTCCTGGTACGAGCTCTTTCCTCGTTCGGAGTCGCCGGAGCGAGGCAAACACGGGACCTTCGCCGACGCCGCCCGCCGCCTGCCCGAGATCGCGGCGATGGGCTTCGACGTGCTCTATCTGCCGCCAATCCACCCGATCGGCGAGACCCACCGCAAGGGCAAGAACAACGCGCGCGTGTGCCAGCCGGGCGACGTTGGCAGCCCCTGGGCCATCGGCGCGAAGGAGGGCGGTCACGACGGCGTTCATCCCGAGCTCGGCTCGCTGGAAGACTTCGATCAGCTGGTTCGCTCGGCGACCGAGTTCGGCATCGACATCGCGCTCGACTACGCGCTGCAATGCTCACCCGATCATCCCTGGGTGAAGGAGCACCCGAACTGGTTCTTCGTGCGCCAGGACGGCAGCATCCGTTACGCCGAGAACCCGCCCAAGAAGTACGAGGACATCTACCCGATCAACTTCTGGTGCGACGATCGCGAGGCGCTGTGGAACGCCTGCCGCGACGTGCTCCTGTTCTGGATCGGTCACGGCGTGAAGGTGTTCCGCGTGGACAACCCGCACACCAAGCCGCTGGCCTTCTGGGAGTGGGTGATCCGCGAGGTCCACGATCGCCACCCCGAGGTGATCTTCCTGTCCGAGTCGTTCACGCGCCCGAATCGCATGAAGGCGCTCGGCAAGCTCGGCTTCAACCAGAGCTATACGTACTTCACCTGGAAGAACAGCGCGCAGGAGCTCAGGGACTACTTCAACGAGCTCGCGCACAGCGAGATGGTCGAGTACTTCCGGCCGAACTGCTTCGTGAACACGCCGGACATCCTGCACGAGTTCCTGCAGCACGGTGGGCGGCCGGCGTTTCGCTTGAGGCTCGTGCTGGCGGCCACGCTCGCGCCCGTCTACGGCATCTACAGCGGCTACGAGCTCTGCGAAAATGTCCCCGTGCGCCCTGGCAGCGAAGAATATCTCGACAGCGAGAAGTACGAGCTCAAGTGGCGGGATTACAACGCGCCCGGCAACATCAAGCCGGATGTCACGCGCCTGAACCGTATCCGGCGCGAGAATCCCGCGCTGCACGAGCTCAGAAATATCGAGTTCTTGAACTCGGACTACGACGGTATCCTCGCCTACCGTCGTTACGCCCCCGGTAACGAGATCGTCGTCGTGGTCAATCTCGATCCCCACTCAGCGCACGAATCGATGGTCGAGCTACCGATCGAAAAGCTCGGCATCGGCGAGACCGAGCCCTACGAGGTGGCCGACCTGCTGACGGGCTGGCGCTACACCTGGCGTGGACGAAAGAACTACGTGAAGCTCGACCCCAGCGAGCGCGTCGCACACGTCCTCCGTGTCGAGCGCAAGGTGTTCTGACGGCGATGCGCACCAGGCCTGGAAGCCCGCATCCACTCGGCGCCACCTGGGATGGCGAGGGCGTCAATTTCGCGCTCTTCAGCCAGCACGCCAGCGCCGTCGAGCTCTGTCTGTTCGACTCGGCGACCTCGCCGAAAGAGACCATCCGCATTCCGATGAAGGAGCGCACGAACCGCGTCTGGCACGCGTACCTGCCGGACGTGCGCCCCGGGCAGTTCTACGGCTACCGCGTCTACGGTCCGTACGCCCCGGAGCAGGGTCACCGCTTCAACCCCAACAAGCTCCTGATCGATCCGTACGCCAAGGCCATCGCCGGCGTGATCCCGAGCGGCGACGAAGTCCACGGTTTTCGCCGCAACGATCCGGCTCAGGACATGAGCTTCAGCGACAGCGACAGCGCTGCCGTGGTGCCCAAGGCGATCGTGGTCGAAGGCTCCTTCACCTGGGGTGACGATCGACCGCCGAACGTGCCCTGGAGCCGCACGGTGATCTACGAGTGTCATGTCGGCGGCATGACCATGAAGAACCCGGACGTGCCCGCCCACCTGCGCGGTACGTACCTCGGGCTCGCGTCCGAGCCGGTGATCGACCACCTGCGCTCGCTCAGCGTGACGGCGGTGGAGCTCTTACCCGTGCACCACGCGACCAACGAGCGGCGCCTGGTCGACATGGGGCTAATCAACTACTGGGGTTACAACACGGTCGGCTTCTTCGCGCCCGATCCGCGCTACGCCACCGGTCACCTCGGCGAGCAGGTCACCGAGTTCAAGACCATGGTCAAGGTGCTGCACCGCGCCGGCATCGAGGTCATCCTCGACGTGGTCTACAACCACACCGGTGAGGGCAACCAGTTCGGCCCCACGCTGAGCTTCCGCGGCATCGACAATCACTCGTACTATCGCGTGGCGCCGCACGATCAGCGCCACTACGTCGACTTCACCGGCTGCGGCAACAGCCTGAACGTGCTGCACCCGCGCAGCCTGCAGCTGATGCTCGACAGCTTGCGCTACTGGGTGTCCGAGATGCACGTCGACGGCTTCCGCTTCGACCTGGCCACGACGCTGGCGCGCGATCCCTACGAGTTCGACGCCTTCTCGCGCTTCTTCGCCACGGTGCAGCAGGATCCCATGC
>DATLIL010001153.1:0-5379 GCA_035539475.1 Polyangiaceae bacterium | reverse complement strand
TCGCCGGCGTGCTAGCGCTCGACGACGTCTCCTTCCGGCTAGAGCCGGGCAGCTTTCACGCCTTGCTCGGCGAAAACGGCGCGGGCAAGAGCACGCTCGTCAAATGCATCATGGGCTTTTATCGCGCCGACTCCGGCAGCGTGGTCATCGGTGATGACGAGGTCGCGATCGAGAGCCCGAGGGATGCGCAGCGCCGCGGCCTGGGCATGGTCTATCAGCACTTCACGCTGGTCGAGAACATGACCGTGGCCGAGAACCTGGTGCTGGCCCGGGCCGACGTGCCGGCGCTGATCGACTGGCGCAAGGAGCAGCGCGCGATCGAAGATTTCATGGCCGGTATGCCCTTCCGCGTCGGCGCGCGCCGCCTCGTGCGCCAGCTCGCGGCGGGTGAAAAGCAAAAGCTCGAGATCTTGAAGCAGCTCTATCTCGGCAGCCGCATCGTGATCCTGGACGAGCCGACCAGCGTGCTCACGCCGCAGGAGGCCGACGAGGTGCTCGGCATGTTGCGCGACATGGCGCGCGCGTCGAAGGTCAGCGTGGCGATGATCACGCACAAGTTCCGCGAGGTGATGAGCTTCGCGGACGAGGTGACGGTGCTGCGCCGGGGTCGCCTGGCCGGCAGCGGTCGCACCAGCACACTCACACCCGAGCGCATGGCAGAGATGATGGTGGGTGAGGAGCCGCCGCGCGCGACTCTCGAGCGCCGGCCCTCGGCCGCCGCGGCAGCCGTGCTGGAGCTGTCCGCGCTCGCCGCAGACGACGACATCGGCCTGCCGGTGTTGAACGGAGTCGATCTTCGCGTCCACGCCGGTGAGATCGTCGGCATCGCCGGGGTCTCGGGCAACGGTCAGGACGAGCTCGTGGAGGTCCTGGCCGGCCAGCGCATGCCGAGCAGCGGCGCAGTTCATGTCGCGGGCAAGCCGTACCGGCCGACGCGCGCGCAGATGAACGCGGAGCGCCTGCGCGTGCTGCCCGAGGCGCCGCTGCGTAACGCCTGCGTGCCGGACATGTCGGTGGCCGAGAACATCGCTTTTCGCAGCTTCGACGCACCCGGCTTCACGCGCTTTCGCTGGGCGCTGCGCAAGACTCCGGTGCGCCAGCGCGCGCTGCGGGCGATTCGCGAGTTTCGCATCAAGACCCCGTCTCCCGACACCGCGATGATGAGCCTGTCGGGCGGCAACGTGCAGCGAGCCGTGCTGGCGCGCGAGCTCGACGGCGAGGTCGCCGTGCTGATCGCCGCCAACCCCTGCTTCGGGCTCGACTTCGCCGCCGTCGCCGAGATCCGCACGCGCATCGTGGAAGCGCGCAACGCGGGCGCCGCGGTGCTCTTGATCAGCGCCGACCTGGACGAGATCTTCGCGTTGTCCGACCGCATCGCGGTCATGAGCGAGGGGCGCATCGTCCACGAAACCCCCACCGACTCGGCCAGCGTGGCCGAGATAGGCCGCCACATGGCTGGACATCACGAGTGACGGCCGACTTGCCGCTGGTGTTCTCGCTGGCGCCCGAGGTCCTGCGTAGCGCGCCAGCGTTCTCAGCGTTTCGCAAGGGCGTCGAGATCGCGCGCCTCTATCGTGAAGGACGTGGCGGCGCCTCGGCGGCGTTCCTGCGCTATGCGCCGGGGGCGAGCATTCCGCTGCACCGGCACCTCGGCTACGAGCATATCCTGGTGCTGGAAGGTGCGCAGGAAGACGAGCGCGGTCGCTACGCTGCCGGAACGTTCGTGGTGAATCCTCCCGGTAGCAGTCACAGCGTGCGCAGTGTGTCGGGCTGCTTGGTTCTCGTGGTCTGGCAAAGGCCGGTGGTGTTTGCGCCCGAAGCGGATGTTGCAAAAGGGCACGAGGACACTGCTTGGTCGCGCTCGCGACACGACGAGGAAACGCCGATCCCTCGATGAAGGTGACCGCGACGAATGGATGTCGCGCAGGAGATGTCGATGAAAACGGCACTAATGACCACTATGGGCCTGTTGGCGGGGCTTTCCGGGGCTTGCAAGGGGCCCGCTTCCGAGGCGGCACCCACGACGAGCGCGAGCGCTGCTCCAGCGGCGACGACAGCCACCGCGACGGCGACGAAACCGGCGGCCAGCGACACCGGGCCGATCAAGGTCGGCATCTTGCATTCGCTCTCCGGCACGATGGCGATCAGCGAGACGTCGCTCAAGGACGTCGCGCTGATGACGATCGAGTCGATCAACGAGAAGGGCGGCATCAAGGGCCGGAAGATCGAACCGATCGTGGTCGATCCGGCCTCGAACTGGCCGCTCTTCGCCGAGAAGGCGCGCGAGCTGTTGCAGAAGGAGCAGGTCGCGGCCGTGTTCGGCTGCTGGACCTCGGTCTCGCGCAAGAGCGTCTTGCCCGTCTTCGAGGAGCTGAACGGCCTGCTCTTCTACCCCGTGCAGTACGAGGGCGAGGAGTCGTCTTACAACGTGTTCTACACCGGCGCTGCGCCGAACCAGCAGGCCATCCCGGCCGTCGAATACCTGATGAGCGCGCAGGGCGGCGGCGCCAAGAAGTGGGTGCTGCTCGGTACCGACTACGTCTACCCGCGCACGACCAACAAGATCCTCCGTTACTTCCTCAAGGAGAAGGGCGTGAAGGAGGACGACATCATGGAGAAGTACACGCCCTTCGGTCACAGCGACTACCAGACCATCGTCTCCGACGTGAAGAAGTTCGCCGCCGGCACGCCCACGGCCGTGGTCTCCACCATCAACGGCGACTCGAACGTGCCCTTCTACAAGGAGCTCGCCAACCAGGGGCTCAAGGCCAAGGACATTCCGGTCGTGGCCTTCTCCGTCGGTGAAGAAGAGCTGCGCGGCATCGACACCAAGCCGCTGGTCGGGCACCTCGCGGCCTGGAACTACTTCATGTCGATCGAGAACGAGACGAACAAGCAGTTCATCGCGGACTGGAAGGCGTACGTGAAAGAGAAGAGCCTGCCGGACGGCGACAAGCGCGTGACGAACGATCCGATGGAAGCCACCGTGATCGGCATCAAGATGTGGGCGCAGGCCGTGGAGCAGGCGGGCACCACCGACGTCGACGCCGTGCGCCAGGCCATGAGCGGCCAGGTCGTGAAATCGCCTTCGGGCTTCGACATCACGATGGATGGCAAGAACCATCATCTGCACAAGCCCGTCTACATCGCCGAGATCAAGGGTGACGGTCAGTTCCAGATCGTGTGGAAGACGGAAGGGCCGATCCGCGCCATGCCGTGGAGCCCGTTCGTGCCCGAGAGCGCCAAGAAGGTGGCGGACTGGACCTATCCATGGGTGTGCGGCAACTGCACGGAGCCGAAGTTCAAGTCGGGTCCCGTTGCTGCGGCCTCGCTCTGATCTGAAGTGTTCGGGGTGCGGGGGCGGTAATGGTGCCGCCCCCGCGCCTCCAGGGTTTCCCATGCGATTGCTCCTGGCTTGTGTGCTCGCCTTGCTCCTGCTGGCGCCCGCGCGTGCCCGTGCAGACGAGCTCGCGCCACTCGTGACTGAAGATCGCGCGGCGGCGGCCACCGCGATCGACAAGATCGCTGCTCGACGCGACGCCGCCAGCCTGAAGGTGCTGGAGGCGCTGCAGAGCGGTACGCTGCGCGTCGACGCCCAGGGCCACGGCTACGCCGCAGAAGACGGTAAGCTGCGCGCGCTGAGCCCGGGTGCCCCCGCGCAGCCGTCGCCGCCGCTCAAGACGCCGCTGGTAGACAACCGGCTGCGACGCGCGCTCGACACCGCGGTGGCTGGCCTCAAGCTGAGCTCGCCGGAGCGCGAGGTCCGCCTCGCTGCCGCCAGGGAGCTGTCCAAGGGTCGTAACGACGAGCTCGCGCCGCTGGTGCGCCAGGCGCTGTCTCGCGAAACCGACGAAGACGTCCGCGAGCGACTGGCGGTGGCGCTGGCCCACATCGACCTGGCGAGCGACGATCCCAAGCGTCGCATCACGGCGCTCCAGGCCGTGGAGGCGGCTCGTGACCCGGCTTTCAAGCCCGAGCTCGAGCGTCTCGCCGGCGCCGAGAAGGACGAAGCCGTACGCCGCGCCGCTTCCAGTGCGCTCGCGGCGATCAAGGTCCGCGTCTTCTGGTTCGGCCTCATCGGGCACCTGTTCTACGGCGTCAGTCTCGGCAGCGTGCTGCTGCTCGCCGCGCTGGGCCTCGCCATCACCTTCGGTTTGATGCGGGTGATCAACATGGCGCACGGCGAGCTCCTCATGATCGGCGCCTACAGCACCTTCGTGGTGCAAAACCTGTTCGCCGCCCACGCACCGGCGTATCTCGACTTTTACCTGGTCCTGGCCGTGCCGGTGGCGTTCGTGGTCTCGGCCGCCGTGGGCGTGGCGCTCGAGGCCACGGTGCTGCGCCGGCTCTACGGTAGACCGCTCGAGACGCTGCTTGCGACCTGGGGCATCTCGCTGATCCTGATCCAGACGGTGCGTCTGATCTTCGGCGCACAGAACGTGACCGTGGCGAACCCGAGCTGGCTCTCCGGCGGCGTCGAGCTCTTGCCCGACTTCGTGTTGACCTACAGCCGCCTGGCGGTGATCGCCTTCAGCGCGCTGGTGATCGCCTTCGTCTGGCTGATGCTGCAAAAGAGCTCGCTCGGGCTGCGCGTGCGCGCGGTCACACAGAACCGGGACATGGCGGCCAGCATGGGGATCTCCACGCGGCGCGTGGACATGTGGACCTTTGGCATCGGCTCCGGTGTCGCCGGCCTCGGTGGCGTGGCGCTGTCGCAGCTCGGCAACGTCGGGCCCGAGCTCGGCCAGGCCTACATCGTCGACTCGTTCATGGTCGTGGTGCTCGGCGGCGTCGGCAAGCTCGCCGGAACGCTGGCGGGCGCGCTCGGCCTGGGCATCGTCAACAAGCTGCTCGAGCCTGCCGCGGGCGCCGTGCTCGGCAAGATCGCCATCCTGATCTTTCTGATCCTGTTCATTCAGCGCCGTCCGCAGGGCATCTTCGCGCTCAAGGGCCGCGCCGCGGAGGTGTCGTGAGCGAGAGGCTCGAGCCCGTGCTCGGTCGCAAGGGCTGGATCGCCTTCGCCGTCGTGACGGCGCTGGTGTCTGGCGTACCCCTGCTCGACGTGGTGCCCGACTACCTCGTGACGCTGCTCGGCAAGTTCCTCTGCTTTGCCACCGCGGCGATCGCCATGGATCTGCTCTGGGGTTACGCGGGCATCCTGAGCCTGGGCCACGGCGTCTTCTTCGCGCTCGGCGGCTACGCCATGGGCATGTACCTGATGCTCGCCATCGGCGATGCCGGTGTGTACAGGAGCAAGCTGCCCGACTTCATGGTCTTTCTCGACTGGAAGGAGCTGCCCTGGTTCTGGCGGCCGTTCGACAACTTCGCGGTGGCGCTCCTCGCCACGGTGCTCGTGCCGGGCCTGCTCGCTTACGTCTT
>DATLIL010001152.1:0-2098 GCA_035539475.1 Polyangiaceae bacterium | reverse complement strand
CAATCCGACGAAAGACGAGCTGGACCGCATCTTCAACGAAGCCGAGGACGGCGACGCCGGCAACCTCGCACTCTTCAACGCCGGCCGGCGCGAGGTGACGCGCTTCGTTCTCGACTGCCTCACCGACTTCGAGAAGATGGCCAAGGCGGGCAACAGCAGCCAGCAGTCGGGGGCTAACGCCGTGATCGCTGGGCTCAGGACGGCCATGCGAAAGCTGAACCCGTAGCGCGTTGGCGCTGGGGGATAGGGTTTTGAAAGGAGAATGACCATGGGACAAGGAAACGATCTGATCCGCCTGCTGCACTTCGTGCGCTCCTCCACCGAGGGCACCGACCTGCAACGGGCAAAGCACCTGAAGACGCTCGACGAGGAGACGTGGGACGGCCTGCAGTACGCGGCCGACCTGAGCGGGCCCGTCAGCAAAGAGATGCGGCGCGCGGCCATCGAGCTGTTGGAGCGCGGCAGGTAGCCCCTCTGGAACTGTGGAGCACTGATATGGCTGAAACGATGCACCGAGACTGTGTTGCCTGCTTGGCTCAAGACGACGAGCGCCCGGAAGTTCCGGTGCTCGTCGTGCTTCGTATGTTGCTGGGTGCCGGCCCAGTTGACCCGGTTCCGCTGCGGCAGGTTGTCGACGACCTTTGCCCTCCGCACCGGGAGAGACTGGGTGTGCAGAGACCGCTGCTTCAATCCGTTACTTGAAGTACCCACTGGAGTGAAACCATGACCGACGACGATCCGATCCACTGGGACCACGGGCAGCTACTCCGCGAGGTCCGACGGCTGCAAGAACTGCTCTTCGCCTTCGAGGAGCGCGAGGTCGAGCTGCGCAAGCTCGTTCCGGGCGAGTTGCCTGGCTACCTCGTCGAGGAGCTGAAGGCCCAGCTCGACGCCCTCACGGCGGAGCGGGACGCTTCGGCGCGTTGCGCTGCGGAGCATGTCCAGCGCGTACGTGTGCTCACGGCGGAGCGGGACGCGATGGCAGCGCGCGCTGGAACCTACGCCGCAGGTGAAGAGGAAGCGAGGCGCTGGCTCGCCACCGCGCTGCAACAGTGTGCTAGCGCGCAAGAGGGTCTGTACGAGGCAGCTACCGAGCGCGAGTTGGCGGAGAGCGAAGCGCGCCGGTTGAACGCGGTACTGAACCGCGTGGAAGGCGTGCTGCGGAAGCTCGATGGCGACGACCCTCTCGACGCATGCTCCCCCGGCGCGCGCTGGGCAGCCGCTCTGCTCCGCGCCGCCCTCGCCACCCCATTGGGACAGGAGAAGACATGAACGACCGATCACACCTGGAGGAGGCCGCTCGAATCCTTCGCCTCATGCGCGACGCGCGCGACGAACCCGACAGCGCCAGGGCCTACCGATTCATGATGGCGGCAGCGAAGCGGCACACCGAGTGGCTACAGGCCGACGCCGCCATCGCTACCGCGCCAGCGTGGCGCCCGGGTCTTGGCGACTGGGTGCGCCCCAAAGGCAACCACGAGCACGAGGCCGGACGGGTGACCGCCATCCGCTGGGACACGCAATACCCGATCGCCGTGCGCTGGTACCCGAGTGGCACGACTGGCGGCTGGATGGCGTCGGATCTTGAGCCTGCTACCCCATCGGCCCAGGAGTCCAGCGCGAACCCTTCGAATTCCTCGAACAGTTCGCCACCCGAAGCAACACCAACATCACCGTGTGAGACCTGCGGCGACCCGGTCGAGCACTTGGTGCCGCGCTTCTGCCACATCCACGAGCCGCCCAGTGCAGACGACTGGGAGCCCGGCATCGTCGGCGCGAGGCTGGATGTGGAGCAGGAGAGGGCTCACTCGGCGTGCTTGGGCGGGCATCCGCTCTACCGCTGCCGGCGCTGTGGCTGCCCCGTGACGGACCACGCGACCGACGACGAGGAGCGGCGCGAGTGCACGGCGTGCGAGTGCGAGCAGTACGAGATGTGCCCTGGGTGCGCGCAGCAGCAGGCCAGCCCGGAGAGGGGGACGGGCGGGGAGGACTTCGAGCCGCCGTGTGGTCGGTGCAAGGGACGCGGCGTGATGTGGCATGAGCGCCTGGAACGCGACGTGCTGTGCACCTACTGCCAAACGAAGCCAGTAGCCAACGC
>DATLIL010001151.1:0-16551 GCA_035539475.1 Polyangiaceae bacterium | reverse complement strand
GCGGCGCTCATTGCGCCGCGAGCAGCGGCCGCGTGCCCTTGCGCTTGGCGCGCAGGCGAGCAGCTCTCGATGCTGGCTTGCTCGCCTTCTCCTCCACCGCTTCGAGCGGCAGATCCGTGACCGCTACCACCGGGATCGTTTCGCCTGGCACCGACACCGACGGCGCGTCGGAGGGAACCGTAGCGACCTGTTCGATCACCGTCGGCACGGTAGTGGGCGCCGGTACCGTCACGGCGGGGACCTGAGCGCCAATCCACCAGCCGAGCGCCACCGCAGTCGGAAGGATCACGCCTGCGGCGATCTGAGTCACCACCGACCAGCGCTGCTCTGCGCGCACCTTCGTTGCGATCGTCACCGTACGGCGCATGTCGGGAGTGACCATGTCCCTGATCGTCGGATCGTCGTCACCCAAGGCCTTGCGGTTTCTCATCGAGACCTCCCGAACACCTCCATCGGTAACCGATGTAGGCACTAACCCGTGCGTCTTACGCGCCACTTGATCTCTTCTGTGGCCGAGAACACGAGAATCGATTCACTCGGGCCAACAAAACATTTCGGCGCAGTACTTTTGTCGGCGTCAGCGCCAACTCTGCACAGTGATCACGCTGCGCCGTGCCGATTCTGCACGCAGAATCGACAGCCGCATCGAACTTCAGTTTTCGCGGAATGCCTCTGCAGGCCTGAGCTTGGCGGCGTGCCAGGCGGGCCACACCGTGGCGACCAGCGAGACGAGAACGGCGAAGACGCCGACCATCAAGAAAGTCTGCCAGTGCATCTGCACCGGCAGCTTGGAGATGAAGTAGACCTTGGGATCGAGCGGCAGGTCGTAGATCGTCAGCAGCTTGCAAACGCCGTAGCCGAGCGTCAGGCCCACCGCCGTACCCAGGGCGCCGATGATGCCGCCCTGATAGAGGAAGGTACGCAGCAGCGCGTCGTCACGTGCGCCCATGGCCTTGAGCACCGCGATCTCCTTCTTCTTGTCGAGCACCACCATGATCAGCGTGGCGATCACGGTGAAGGCTGCCACGACGATGATCAGCGCGAGCACCAGGCTCATCAGAATCTGCTGGATGCGGAGGGCCGTGAACAGACCGTGGTTCAGGTCCTCCCAGTCCATGGTGTGGTACACGCCGCTCTGCAGCCGGTCGTCGACGATGCCCTTGATGGCGCGCGCCTTGTCGATGTCGGCGACCTTCATCTCCACGCCGGTGACGCTGTCACCGGAGTCGTAGAAGGCCTGCGCCTCGTACAGGTCGGTGTAGGCGAGCTTCGAGTCGTACTGGTCGAAGCCGGCGTCGAAGACAGCGACGACGCGGAATTGCTTGGCCACGGGCGCGTGCATGGCGCCGCGCGAGTAGCTGAAGCCGATCGTGGGTGAGGTGACCTGAATGCAGTCGCCCAGCTTGGCGTCGAGGTTCTTTTGCAGCGTCGCGCCGATCACGATGCCGGGCAGCTGCGCCACGCGCTTCGGGTCCTTGCAGGGATCGGGATCGAACTGCTCGGGCAAGACGTCGTCTTCGGGCAGCTCGCTCTTGAAGCCGCCCTCGGGCTCGATGTCGCCGACCGGAGCACTCGGATCAGGCTCTTCCGCCTCGGCTGGCTCCGCTTCGTCGGCGGCTGCCGTACCGGCGTCGGCCGTGCTGGCGCCGCTCTTGGTGTCGGGCTGCTTGGCCTCCTCTGCCATCACCCGCTCGAGATCGGCGAGGAAGCCGCGCGCGCTGCTGGACGTCGCCGGAGCTGCAGCCCCGGAGCCGGCGGGCGGAGGCAAAGGCTCGAAGTCGTCGATGCCGCGACGGCGGCGCTCGGGCGGCTTGGCCTCGGGCAGGCGTAGGCCTTCCATGCTGCCCTTGGTGATGTGCCGCGGAAGATCGAGCACCGAGTTCACGCGCGCAGGGTCGACGCCCTTCAGCAGCACGCCCGTCGCCGTACGCGTACCGTGCGTGAGCATCATCGGGTTGATCACGAAGGGAGCCACGCCGGTCACGCCGGGGATGTCCTTCACCTTGTCGATCACCTTGCGGTACTCGCGAAAGTCGCTCGAGTACTTGAGCACGAGCACGTGCGCGTTCACGCCCAGCACCTTCTCGCGAAACTCGGCGCGGAAGCCGCCGGTCACGCTGATGACGGTGGAGAGCGCCGCGACGCCGAGTGCGACACCGAGGATCGCGAACATCGTGCCGACAGACACGAACGCCCGCTTCTTGGAGCGCATGTAGCGGAGGGCCAGGGTCAGGGGCAGCCCCATATTGGGGGGGCTTCTACCCCACATTTGCCCCCGCCGCCGGGCTCGCTGCGCCGCCGGGCTCCAACAGCTCGTGCCCCCGGGTTGTGCCAGCGGCCGTCAGCTGGTCCGCAACAGTTGCGGACTCCGGTTCACATTCTGACCCCTGCCCCTGCAGAATCATTGAGGTTTTCCAGGTGGACTGCCGGGCCTGTCTCTTGCATCGCAAGCGGGGACATTTTTTGGGTTTGCGGCCGACCGCGCCTGACGGACGCTCTGGGCGCCCTCTGGTTGGCCACAAGCGGTCGCCTCGGGCCCCGAAACGGCCTAAATATCGAGTCCTTCCCTCGCCTACCTTCGACATGACGGAGCCGCGCAACAAGACGCCAAGTCACCCCATCGTTCCCGTCGACGGGTCGACCGGGCCCCGCCTCGCACAGGCCGAGCCGGAATCGATTTCGGCACCGATCGCGAAGAACGCGCCGACCCGGCTCAAGGTCGTCACCGTGGCCCCCGGAGCTCCGATCTCGGACCCGAGCATCCCCAGCGCGCAGCGCAAGGACCCCTACGTCGGCGCGACCATCGACGCCCGCTACCGCGTGGAGGCCGTGCTGGGCGAAGGCGGCATGGGCGTCGTCTACCGCTGCACGCACACCATCATCGGCAAGAAGGTCGCGATGAAGGTGCTGCGCCCGGACCTGGCGCGCGACGCCGAGGTGACCGAGCGCTTCCTCAACGAAGCCAAGGCGGCCTCGACGATCGGCAACGCGCACATCATCGACATCAGCGATTTCGGCCAGTTCGCCGACGGCGCGACCTACTTCGTGATGGAGTACCTCACGGGGCAGCCGCTGACCGCCGCCATCGACGGCGGCCCGATGCCGGTCCAGCGCATCACGCACATCGCGCGGCAGCTGGCCGAAGGTCTCTCGGCGGCGCACGCGGCGCAGATCGTGCACCGCGATCTCAAGCCCGACAACATCTACCTGATCGATCGCGGCACCAACAAAGACTTCGTCAAGATCCTCGACTTCGGCATCGCCAAGGTGTCGACGGCCGAGGGCGGCTTGACGCGCGCGGGCGCGGTCTTCGGCACGCCGCACTACATGTCGCCGGAGCAGGCCGCGGGCGCGCCGGTCGATCACCGCGGCGACATCTACTCTTTCGGCGTGATCCTCTACGAGCTCGCCAGCGGCCGCGTGCCTTTCGATGCCGACAACTTCATGGGCATCCTCACGCAGCACATGTACAAGGCGCCGGTTCCGATCCGTGCGCTCGTGCCGCAGCCGCAGGAGGTCCCGCCCGGGCTCGAGGCCATCATCCTCAAGTGCCTGTCCAAGCGCCCCGAGCACCGCTACCAGACGATGGACGAGCTGGTGGTCGACCTCGACAAGTTGCGCGAGGGTCACGTACCGAGCGCCGTCGGCGAGATGATGGCGCGCTCGGGCGGCTTCAACGTTCCGGCGGACTACTTCAAGAAGGCGCAGATGCCGGCGCTCTTGCCGGCGACGCCGATCGAGGTGCGCCCGAAGAGCCGCTGGCCGCTCGTCGTCGGCATCACCGGCGTGCTCGCGGCCGTCGGCATCGTGGCCGCCATCTTCGCCAGGAGTCAGGCGACCCAGGCCACCCCCCCGCCGGAACGCGAGCCCACCAAGGCGGTCGCGACCGGAGCCGCTGTCCCCGAGCCCAGCGCCGCGAGCACCGCGCCGACGACGATCGATCTCGACAACATGGCGCAGAAGCAGGTCGTGCTGGCCGCGGAGCCGCTCGATGCGCACGTCTGGCGCGGCGACGTCGATCTCGGCGCCAGCCCGGTCGTGGTCGACGTCCCCGAAGGCCACGTGATCGAGGTCGAGATCCGGCGCAACGGCTACAAGCCCGAAACGGTCAAGCTCGACGGCACCAGCGCTCGCGAGGTGATCAAGCTCGATCGCATTGGCGGCGGCGCGCCCAGGCCTGCACCCAAGGCCAAAGAAAAAGAGAAGCCGGCCGGCAAGAAGAAGGGCGGCGCGGGCGACATCGTCGACCCGTGGGATTGAGCGCCGCTGGCTCGAAACTCGACGCGCGGCTAGGTTAGCGAGACGCCATGCTGTCAACGACGCGCCTGGCAAGCGCAGTACCGGAAGACGTCAAGGCGATCTGTCGCACGCTGGCCCAGGCTGGTCATCGCTCGTGGATCGTCGGCGGTTGCGTGCGCGACGAGCTCCTGGCCGAGCTGGCGGGGTCCGATCTGGGCGCCAGGAACGACTGGGACATCGCGACCGACGCCCGGCCCGAACAGGTGCAGAAGCTCTTCCGGCGGGTGATCCCCACCGGCATCCAGCACGGCACCGTCACCATCATGCTGGGCAAGAACGGCTACGAGGTGACGACGCTGCGCGGCGAGACGACGTACTCCGACGGCCGCCGCCCGGACGCGGTCTACTTCGTCGACGACATCAAGGACGATCTGGCGCGCCGCGATTTCACGGTCAACGCCATCGCCTACGACGTGCTCGCCGACAGGCTGATCGATCCGTTCGACGGGGTGAACGATCTGAAACGGCGCCTGCTGCGCGCGGTGGGCAAGCCGGACGAGCGCTTCGGTGAAGACGGCCTGCGCGTGCTCCGCGCGGCGCGCTTCGTGGCCACGCTCGAGATGGAGCTCGACGAGGACACCGCGCGGGCGATCGAGCCGTCGCTCGGTAGCTATCGTAAGGTCAGCGCCGAACGCATCCGTGACGAGTGGCTGAAGACGATGAAGGCGCGCCGGCCTTCGCGTGCCTTCGACGTGATGCGAGCGCACGGCATCCTGGCGATCAGCGCCCCCGAGCTGCTCGAATCGGTGGGCTGCCAGCAGAATCGCTTTCACGCCTTCGATGTCTGGGGCCACGCCATGAGCTGCCTGGACCACTGCCCGCCGAACCCGGTGCTGCGCGTGGCGGGCCTGCTCCACGACGTGGGCAAGCCGCGTTCACGCGCCTGGAGCGAGAAGACCAACGACTACACTTTCTACGAGCACGAGCGCATCGGCGCCGAGATGACGGACCCGATGCTGGCGCGGCTGCGTTTCTCGAACGAGGAGCGCGAGCGTATCGTGGCGCTCGTCCGCCACCACCTCATCTGTTACGACGAGAGCTGGACGGACGCGGCGGTGCGGCGCTGGTTGCGGCGCGTGGGCCCCGAGATCCTCGACGATCTGTACGAGCTGAACCGTGCCGACGTGCTCGGCAAGGGCCGCGACGTGACCGACGATCTGGCGAAGTCCGAGGCGCTCAAGACGCACGTGGCGCGCGTGCTGGCAGCCGGAGCGGCGCTCAGCACCAAGGACCTCGCCATCAACGGCGGCGACTTGATCAAGGGACTCGGTCTGAGCCCGGGTCCCAAGCTCGGCGAGCTGCTGCGCGCGCTGCTGGAAGAGGTGGTCGAGGATCCCACACGGAACGAGCGGGACCAGCTGCTCGAGCGCGCCCGCGAGCTTCTGGGCTGAGGCCTTCGGGTCACTCGAGCAAGCTTCGCCCACCCACGCCGCCGGGAGGCGGCTCGATGCCGAGCAACGCCGCCGCCGTGCGCACGAAGTCCGTAGGCGACACGGGCCTGGCCAGCGCCTTGCCCGCGAGCTTGCGCTCTGCGTCGCGGACGAACAGAGGGACGGAGCGATCGTAGAGATGAGGCGAGCCGTGGTTGATGCCGTGACCAGGCGCCGTGGCGGCGTCGAAGAAGCTGCCCGGCTGCGTCACGATGTAGAGCTCTCCCGCTCGCCCGGACAACGAGCGACAGACGAGCGCGTCGATCGATTCGTCGTTCGCGCCGGGGCAAACCTGGGGCACGTCTTGCAGTGGGATCACGCGGGCCACACCGGGCTCGTGGCCCAGCGCCGCGATGACGGCGGCGTCCAGACGCCCACGCCGCGCACTGTCGAGCGTGCGCGCGGCTTCCGTGTAGTAAACGAACGGCTCGACCACGGCGAGGATCCAGTCTCCCGCACCGAGCGCCCCCTTCGCCGAGTCCCTGGCGCGCTTTTCGAGCGGCGCGCGAAACAGTCGCTCGCCGCGAGCGCAAGGTCGCTGGAAACGATCCGGCGTCGTGCCGCTGCACCAGGGGCGGGCCCTTTCCATGCCTGCGGTCTCCGGCAGCGGTGGAGAGCCGTGGTCGCCGGTCAAGAGCACGGAGTAGGGGCCCTGCTGATCGAGAGCGTGAAAGAAGAGGGCCAGGCTTCGATCCAGGCGCCGGAGCTCGTCCCACGACTCCCACGACTCCGGTCCGTAGACGTGACCGATGTAGTCGAACGCCGACAGCGACACCGCGAGCAGACGCGTGCGTCCGGCGTCCGTATGGGACAGCGCCAGGAGCGAGAGCTCCAGCAGCACCTCTTCGGCCATGGGCGTGGTGCGAAATACGCGGGCGGGCTCGGCTGCCTTGCTCAGATCGTGCGGGAAGGTGTTGCCCAGACCAACGTCGCCCTCGCCGGGTTGTGCGTCCGGCGTCTCCGCGTGCTCCGCGACCCAGGCCGGAACGAGCAGCGTCCAGCTTCGCGATAGAGCGGTCCCGAGCTTCGCGTTGTAGTCGGTCACCCAGCTCGGCAGCTTGCTGGCAAAGGCCGACGAGGTGACGAACACGCCGCGCCCGCCGTCGAACCAGAGGGCGGTCGCCGACGTCTGCCCCGAAGCGGCGATCGATGCTCGGTCCTTGAGCGAGATAGCCACGATCTCGGCTGACGGATGCTGCTCGAGCAGCGCGTCGGCCAGCGTGGGCACGAGCAGCGCATGCCCCGACGAGCTCGACACGTCCTTGATGTCGTCCAGCACCAGCTTGCTCGCCTCATCGGCAAAGATGCTGACGGCCTTGCGGCTGACCGGGTCGGGGCGCTCGTTGGCGTAGACACCGGAGCCACGCGGCGGCAGCCCCGTGAACAGCGCGGCGTGCCCCGGCGCCGTGCTGGTGGTGGCGTGTTGATAGCGGAGCTCCGCGCTCAGCCCTTCGCGTCGCAAGCGCGCAAAGCCGCCGTCGGCGGGCAGCAGAGGCAGGCGCTCGGCGGCGAGCCACGCCGCCAGTTGGTCGACCACGAGCACCACGACCAGTGGCGGCGGCGGCGCGTGGCCGTGGCCGACCGGGGCGGAGGCGGAAGCTCCCACAGGCCGCTCGGGCTCGGTGACGCGCGCGGTTTCTCTGGGACTACACGCGAACGCAAGCACGAGCCCAGCCAGCCACCTCGGGTCAGTAGCTGAGATCGAAGCGACTGTTGGCATCGACCTCCCAGCGCCCGAGCAGCGGCGAATAGGTGAACACGCCGATTTCACGGCGGTTGGGGAAGAAGCGCACCAGCCTGAGCCAACCTTCACCGCCGCGAGCTCGCGACTGGTAGTCCGAGAGCAGGGTGTGCACCATGCCGCCGGCTCGGGGATCGCTGCGCCGAGCTTCGGTCACCATGTGCCCGCTCATCATCAACGAAAGGTTGGGCTCGGTCCGAAGCTTCGCGTAGATGCGACGCCCCTGCTCGCCCCACTCTGCGCGAGCGTCGATCAAGAAGTGAGACACGACGATGCCGAAATGGCGCGGATGGCTGCGCAGCACGTCACGCGCCCAAGCGAGCACACCATCGTCCATTTGCTCGTCGTACTCGAGGAGCAGCATCAGGTACTGGTGCTTGCCGCGCGTGAACGTGAGGTAGGAATTGTCGTTGTCCGTCGCGTGGTGCCCGCCGTAGTACTCGCGACCGACGAAGCGCTGCCGCCCGAACCAGCGGTTGTAGAACTCCGTTCCCTGCGGGCCTCCATTCGGCTCCTGATCGTGATTCCCGACCGCGACGCCGTAGGGTAAGCCGTGCGGCTGACCAGCGCTGGCTCGCTCGAGCAAGCCGAAGGCCGCCGCAGCCCTCTGCCACTGCTCCGTCGACGCGCCGTGCTGGACGAGATCGCCGAGCTCCACCAGCGCGCGAACCTGCAGGGCCTGCTGGTTCTTCAGCACGAAGCGCACCTGCTCCAGCAGGATCTCGGGGTGTTGCTCGGCGTAGTATTGCGTGTCGGGCAGGGCCACGAGCGTGAACTCGTCCTTGTCGCCGCGCGTCAACTCTGCTGGCAATGACGCGGCCGAAGCGGTGGAGCTCGGAAAAAACCTGGCGGCTCCCGGGTTGAGCCCCGCGCAGGGATTGAATTCCGACCCGAGAGGAAGCAGGGCGTTGCACGTCAGCTCCGCCGGCTCGTGCCGGTCGACGGGTCCTGCAACGCTCTCGGCCGGCGTGGCCGTGCTCGGCCTGGCGGGCTCACTCTTCGGTGTGGAGCGGACGTCGCGCGGCTCGGGTTTCGTGCCGCAGCTCACGAACGCTGCAAAAAGCAACAGCGAGAACGCGTAGCGGCACTGCCTGATCACTGCTTACCAAACTAAGCATCTTCGTCGCTCGCACCAGCAACGACGAGGTAACGCCTTTGCAAACTCACTGCGGAGTAAGGCGCTCGCTCAGCGCTCGCCCCGTGACGGGATCGCTGCCGTGAAGATCCACGCTGAGCACCTTGGGCACGACGCCTTCGCTGCTGCGCACGTAGATCCGCGTCAAGGTTGCTTGCTGGCCCCGGATCAGAGTGCTCGCCCGATAGCGGCCATTCTGAAGCCGAACGACGACCTTTCGTTCCTGGACTGCGCTGAGTCGCAGCGTGAAGCCGTGCTCGCTGACGTCGCTGACCTCGTAGCCGTAGGCGAGCTTACGTTCGAGCCAGGTGAGGTCCTCGCGCCGCCCATCCTCGGCCAGCATGCGCCAGTAGACGTCGAGCGGGTCACGCCGGTCCAGTCGTCCAGCACGATCCAGGCGGACGTCGTAGTAGACGATGTTTTCGTTCTTGCTGCGCGCGATGTGAAACACGGTCCGCTGGGGCCCCGCCAGCGCGCTGTCAGCGAGCCCGAACATCCCCAGCACCGCCAGCATCGCGACCGGATATGAGAGCTGCGTCGCCATGCCCGTCTGATGCGGCTTCTGGCGGCACTTGGGAATGAAATAGCCGAACGGGCGCGAATGTTTTCCGCTGCGTCAACGCCCTGTCACGCGCTCGAACAGAAGCCGCTACTGGTCAGCGCCGGGCGCGTCAGCGTCGTCGGCGCAGTCACACGGCGACCAGCCGCTGCCGTCGGCTACGCAGGCCTGCCCGCCGCTGCAAGCCCCCGCTCCGACGCACTGCTGCGTGCTTCCGGGAGTACAGATTCGCGCTGGCGCCGGCGCCGGGCCCGTCGGTTCGGACGCCTGCGCCGACGGCGGCGGGGTCCAGACCTCGCGCTGGTAGTCCGGCGCATCCTGCGTGCGTTCGTAGCCATGGCTGGCCTTGGCGTCTTTGCAGTTGCCGGTGGTGACGTAGCCGTAGATCGCCGAACTCGCGAACAACGCCAAGAAGCCTGCGCCGAAGAAAACGTCTGCTTCTCGACTGATCGGCGCCCCCGAGTAGTCGGCGTCGCTGGCGCTGGCGGCCATTGCCGTGCGCACACCCTGGTAACCGGCGATCAGCGTATCGATGACCGGAGCGGCCTTGCTCGTCGTGCATTTGACTTCGGACTGCGACGAGATGCGCTCGGGATGGTCCGGCGGCGAATCGACGAAAACGAACGAACAGCCGCCGAGCGGCAACGCGGCCAACAACACCCCTACCCGATAGACCTCGAACATTGCTCCACCGACCCTTCCCAAATCCGGGCCGGAGGCTAGTTCGCTTTCAGCGGGAAGTCACCAGCCCCGTGGATCGATGCGGCAATTACGGCGTGTAGTAGATGGCGTCAGCCTCGGTGTAGGCGGGCGCGTCGACTGGCTTTTTCTCGGGGAACGAATCCCAGATCACGAACTTGGGCTGGCGGTAGGCGTCGAACAGACCCCAGCCGTCGTCGATACCCTTCCACGGCTCGTCGAAAGCCTCGAAGTAGAGCATCGAGACGGGGCTGTCCGCGTCCTTGCTGGCGCCGTAAACCCAGTCCGCCAGACGGTCGTAGAAGATCTTCTGGTTGACCGGATGCGCGAGGCTCGGCTCGATCTTGTCGGCCAGCTTGGTGTGGGCGCTCTTCCAGCCGGCCTCGCCGATCTGGATGCGCAGATCGAGGCCCTTGGCCGTGAGGGCCGTACGCACGTTCTTCACGATGCTCTTCTGGTACTCGAGTCCAGCGGCCATCATGGCCTGCGCGCGCTCGGGGCCAGCCGGGATGGTGTCTTGCCACCAATTCCAGTTACTGAAGCTGGCGTCGATGAAGGCGTAACCGTGCAGCGAGATGTAGTCGACGACCTCGACCACCTGCTCCACCTCGGCGTATTCCCCCTCCATCATGAACGGCGGGTACATGTCGTCCGTCGCCACCGGCTGGACGACGCGCTCGCGCACCTCGCTGATGTAGGCCGCCAGGTCTTCGGGCGGAGTCCGCACCGACGACCAGGTGTCGAGCACTTCGTTGCCGACGCTGACGCCCACGATCGTGCTCGGGTACATACCTGCGAGGACGACGCCGCGCTCGAGATCCGCGCGGTTCTCCACATCCTTGCTGGCCTTGGGTCCGTCGATCCAGATACCGAGCTGCACCTTGAAGTCGAAGCCGTTCTCCGCGATCACCTGGAGCACCCTCTCGGCGTGCGTCCCGGAGTCGAACAGGCGAATGTAGGTCCAGCCGCCCTGGAGCAGGAGCAGCAGGTCCTCCTTGATCTCCTCGGCGCTGGGATAGACGTCCACCTTGGGGCTCTGGTTCAGGCGGTACCCCGAATACGCGACGCCGCGACGCGCCAGCACGTGATCGGGTATGCAGCGCTTGCCGTCCTCGAGGTAACACTCCTCCCAGGGGCCTTGCTCGACGAAGACTGTCTGGCCGGTGTTGCCCGCGTCCGCTTGCGCGGCAGCATCGGGCTTGGTCGAGTCGACCCGATCCAGACAACCAGCCGGCAGCAGCAGCAAGAGCGGGAGCACGCCGCCACGGCTCAGAATTCGCAACCTACGCTCGAATCGCATGGCACACCTTTCCCCGCCGATCGCGCGCAGCAGCGTTACGCGGGAAGGGCCTGAACAGGAACGAGGCGACTCTAGAAGATATCGCTACCTCGAGCGAACCCTTTACGCCGGTTGCTAGCGCCTGGCAGCGAGTTCGAGAAGTTTTGTCAATCGACCAGGGTCAGAACGTCACCAGTTCGAGCACGTTGCGCCTGTTCGTGTCGCCCAGGCCGAGCTGGCCGCTGTCGTCGGCGCCCGTGCAGAAAAGCTCGTCTGCTTGGTCCACGGCGCAGGTGAAGAAGCGACCCACGGCGACCTGCTTCCACGGTCCTCCGGGGACGAGCGCGGGCGATTCGCGATCGATCAGATCGCCCAGACCGAGCTGACCTTCGATGGCTCGTCCCCAGCAGTAGAGCGCGTCGCTCGTGGTGAGCGCGCAGCCGTGAAAGGTGTCGATCGAGACGCTGCGGAACGACGTCCCGGGAGCTATCAGGGTCAGCGTCTCACGAGACACGCGATCGCCCGTGCCGAGGTTGGCGAAGGAGTTGTTGCCCGAGCAGTAGAGCTCGTCGCTGGCGTTGATCACGCAGCTCGAGTCCTGCCCCGCTTGCACGGAGATCCAGTCGCTGGCGGTGCCGACCCGCACCGGCGCACGGATCTGCAGCGGGGCGCCCGCGACGTTCCACTGATTGGCGCTGTTACGGCCCCAACAGTGAAGCTCGCCGGGCGCGCGCAGCGAGCACACGTTGCCCTGACCGGTGTCGACCGCCGTGTAGCTCGAGACCGGACCGGCAGCGGTGTCGCGCGCGACTTCGACGGGCTCGAAGTAGTTGTCCGCCGGGTAGGTGTCGCCGAGCCCGAGCTGGCCCTCGGTGTTCTCTCCCCAGCAAGAGAGTCGCCCGCCTTCGAGCAGCGCGCAGGTGTGGTTGTGCTCGGCGATCACGTGCTGGGCGGGAGCGGGTAACGCGACCTGCAAGGGGACGAGCGACTCCTGGAGCCCTGGCACACCGAGCTGACCGACGTCGTTGGCGCCGAAGCAGTGGACGGTGCCGTCGCTGCGCAGCGCGCAGCTATGCTGTGTGGCCGCGGCGGCCCAGATCCAGTCGGCGTCGACGCCAACGCGGGCGGGCCGCGTCCTGTCGCTCGTATCCCCCAGGCCCAGCTTGCCGCGCGAGCCCGAGCCGAAGCAGTAGAGCGCGCCGTCACGCGTGGCGCAGGTGTGCTCCTGGCCGCCGTCGACGGTCACGCCGCTGATCCCCGCGTCACGCGGGGGAGCCGCATCGTTGCCCGCGTCGCCGGGCGCGTTGCCGGCCACGGGCGGCGGCGTGAGCACCTCCACGACGTCGGTGCAGGCGGCGCAGGCCAGCAGCGGAGCGAGCACGAGAAATCTCAAAACTCGACCTCCAGCCCCGTGCCAGCGAAGAGCTCGACGCCGGCGACGCCGGAGATCACGCGCTGGCCCTCGCTGATCTCGACGCCAACCAGCGGTGCTCCAAGCCCGGCGCGCAGCCCGGCGCGGAGCTTTCCGCCCACGCGCAGCGCCAGACCGCCGCGCGCCGTGAGCGCCCAGCGTGCCGTGTCTCGCTCGGTCGCGCCGGGATCGGCGCTGGCGTCGAACGAGATGCGCAGGGCTCGCACACCGGCGAACGCGTCCAGCGTGACGGGGCTGACTGCCGCCAGGCCCAGCCAGGCCGAAGCTTCGCCGCCGAGCGCGGAGGCCGACACTGCGCCGCTGTCGGCTTCGACCCCGAGCGCCTTGCGCGCGCCGAACGCGAGCTCGACGCCCAGCCGGCGTGACAGCGGCAAGCGCAGAGTGACGTCGGCACCGAAATGGGTCTGGCCCGCCGAGTAGTGCTCTGTCGCCAGTCGCAGACCCGCTGTCGGGGCAACGCCCTCGGCTGTCGCGCGCGCCGGCGGCGGCGAGATCCGATCGCGTTCCGGGACAGGCGCCGGCGGCAGCGCCTCGAGCGCAGCCTTCTTGACCTCGGGCGGCGCCGGTGAGGGCTCCCGCTTCTCCAGCGCGAGCTCCACCCAGCTTGCGCGCAGGAGCTCGTCCGTGGCGACCGCGAGAGCGAAGGGGCGGCCGTCCTCCGGCACCTTCGCGAGGTCGACGCCGTCACCAACAAGCGGGTCGTGCGCGACGTCGACCACGTCGATGCCGACACCGAGCGGCGCGACTTCGGACGCTCGCAGCATGACGCGCGCGACGGGCTTGCCGGCGCCGAGCTCGGCGGGGCACACGTCGATGCCCTGATCGCGCAGGCCAGCGCGAAGGTCGCCGAGCAGCGTCGTGACGAAGGCACCCGAGAAGGTCTCGCCTTCGACGCTCAATGCCACCCACGGCCGCTCGCTGCCACAGCTGGGCTCGGCCGCGGCGGCCCGCACGGTCATCAGCAGGCAACCCGCGCCGATCGCGAACACACGCATCCCGAGAACGCGACTCTAACACCCAGCGCGAGCGTCACGGCGCAGATTCGCTTGCGAAGCCGCGCTCACGGGCAGCGCGCGCTCACGGCGTCCTTGTGCACGCCGTTCGGATAGCTCGTGAGGTAGCGGCTCCTCGCCCTGGCGCAGTCGGCGTGGCGGCCGAGGCGCGTGTACGCCAGCGTGAGACGCGCCAGCGCGTCTTCGCGGAACGCAGAGCCGGGCGCGAGCGCGACGGCGCGCTCGAGCGCCTGGGCCGCGCCAGCGAAGTCCGCCAGGCTGTCCATGCGCAGGCGGCCGAGCTCGAACGCCGCCAGGCCGGCGCGGCCGTCGTTCGGGAAGCGCCGCAGCAACGTCTCGTAGGCCTGCGCGGCGTCGCGCGTCTGACCGCTGCGCCGGGCCCAGTTCGCCTGATCGAGCAGCTCGCGCGCGCTCGCCGGAGCCGCCGACGGCGCTGGCGGTGAGAGCGACGTCGCCGCGGGCGGGTCGACCGGGAGCGGTGCGGACGCCGTGCCGCGCAGAGGCTCTGGATCTTCACGGAAGCTCTGACCCGCGGTCAGGCGCACCAAACCAGCGCGACCCTTCACCTCCACGACGCCGCGCTCCACGTTCACCGCGACGCGCTCGCCGTGCTCCAGCGACGCTCTTTCGACGGTGAACCTGGTGCCGATCACGCGCACCTCGACCTTGCCCGCCAGCACCACGAACGAGCGCGCCTCGTCGCGGGTGACGTCGCACGTGACGCGGCCGCTACGCAGCGCGAGCCTGACCGAACGCTTCTCGCCCTCGGAGACCTCGACGCGAGTCGAAGGCGCGAGCTCGATCGCCGAGCCGTCCTTGAGCGCCACGCGCGAAGCGTCGCCGCGGGTTTCGAAGGCTGCGTGCTCGAACGGCGATGGCGCCGGCTCCGCGATCTGAGCCCGGGAAACGAGGACCCACACGGCCGCCGCAGCAGCCACGGAGCCCAGCCCGGCCAAGACGAAGCCCTTGCGCTGCGCGGGCCGCCGCCGCCCCATCCGCTCGGACACATTGCCCCACAGCCGCGCGATGCGCGCCTCCGAGACCTCGGGTTGCACGAAGCGCGAGGGCGAACGCTGCTCGCTCATGTCAGGCCCGCCTCTCTTGCTCGAGCCGACCCTCGGCGGCCGCCAGCCGGCGCTTCACGGTGGAGACGCTGAGGTTCATGGTCTCGGCGATCTGCTCGACCGTCATGGTCTCCACGCGCCGCAGCACGAGCGCGATGCGCTCTTCCACCGGCAAGCGCTCCAGGATGCCGTACACGGCGCGTAGCTCCAGCGCGACGTCCGCCGGCGCCGAGCGCCCGATCACCTGATCGAGATCGATCGGCTCCGAGCGCCGGAGCCCAAGACGTGTCAGCAGGCGCTGCCGCCGCAAGCGCTTGGAGGCCGTGCGCACGACGATCGAACCGAGCCAGGAGGCGAAGGCCTGCGGATTCTGCAGGCGCTCGAGGTGCTCGAAGGCGTACAGAAAAGCGTCCTGCACCAGATCGTCGACCTCGCTCGCCTGCGGCAGCACGCGGTGAGCGAGCCCGAGCGCCATGCGCGCGTGGCGGCGAAACAGCGCTTCCTGCGCCCAGCTTTCCCCAGCACGCGCAGCGATCACCAGCGCCGCGTCGGTTGGGCCGGCACCAGACTTGGTTGGCGGGCTCGCGGCTTCCATCGCCGAGAAGCCGGAGAGTACCGGGAGGAGGGGCGCCATGCATCGAGCCGTCGACAGTAGGTACCCTTGGGCGGGCGCCTTGGTTCAAAGTTGCTCGCAGGGGCGCAGCGCCGCGCTGGGGGTGCCCTCCCCCAAATCGACTAGAACCTCGAAAAGATTGCAGCTCTGAACCGAATCCGGCGGCTGACGGTACGAACCGGCAATGCGATCGCAGCTGGCAATCTTCCTCGGCTTGGTCGTGAGCCTGGGCTGTGCGAGCGAGCCGGACGGCAGCAGCAGCGCCGGCTCGGACCCGAGCTCCCCACCGCCCGACCAGCAGCCTCAGCCCGGCGATCCTCAGGGGTCGTGTGAGCCCCGGCAGCTGCCGCTGCAGCCGCTGCGACGGCTGAGCGGCGTGCAGTACCACAACACGCTGCGCGATCTGTTCGGCGCCGAGCTCGCCACGCCCTTGCTGGAGGGCTCGCTCTTCCCGGTCACGGAGCTCGAGCACGGCTTCGAGGGCGACGCCGAAGCCAACGTGGTCAACACGGCCGAGAGCAACGCAATCGAGGACAACGCCGAGCGCATCGCGGCGCTGATCCTGGAGAACGCCGACCCGTACCTGCGCACGCTCATGCCCTGTGCCCTGCCAGAAACGATCGACGACGCCGCGATCGATGGCTGCGTCGACGATTTCATCGATGGCTTCGGCGCACGCGCCTACCGGCGTCCGATCAGCGAGGGAGAGCGCAGCGTGCTGCGCGGGCTCTACGACGGCCTGCGTCCGGATCAGGGAGCGCGGGTTGCCTGGGCGGCCATGCTCCAGCTGATCGTGCAATCGCCGGCTTTGCTCTATCGAGTGGAGCGCGGCACCGAGGAAGTGGCGCCCGGCATGCTCCGCCTCGGCGGGCACGAGCTCGCGACCCGGCTCTCCTACTTTCTCACCGGCAGCATGCCCGACGCCGAGCTCGCCGCCGCTGTCGACGCCGGTGAGCTCGCCAGCGTGGAGCAGGTCGTGGCGCACGCCGAGCGCTTGCTCGCGTCGCCGGGCTTCGACTCGGTGCAGGCCCGCTTTCACAGCGACTGGCTGCACCTCTACGAGCTCGAGCGGGCCGCGCGCGATCCGGCGCTGTTCCCGAGCTTCAGCGCCGAGCTACGCGACAGCTTGCTGGCGGAGCCGGCAGAGCTGGCGCGCGGTGGGCAAGGACGAGGTGTCGACGAGCGGCGTCGCCGTGTCCACGTTGCCAGGCAGCGTGGGCAGCACGTTGCACAAGATCTCGCGCTGGACGAAGGCGCCACGGTGAATCGGGTTGGTCCGGTTCGACT
>DATLIL010001150.1:0-2204 GCA_035539475.1 Polyangiaceae bacterium | reverse complement strand
GGGGCTCGACCCAGCGCGGCTCGAGCGCCTCCCGGGCGAGAGCGGCCTGGATGCGTGCGAGCGAACCACGGAAGAACGAGGCCACGATCACCGGCGTACTCTGCGCGCAGAGCTCCAGCGCGGCTTCGACGAGCGCGTGATCGGCGCGCTCACGGCTGGCGTAGACGCAATCGCTCTCGCGGAGCAGGCGCGCTTGCTTCTTGCGGAACAGGCCGAACATCAGGTCCGAGCAACGTTCTCGGCTCGTCTGCATCGTACCTTGACTAGTACCCCGCAATGAGTTGAATCGACCTTCGTGCGGCGCTCCGGCAACGAGATCGTCATCCGCAGGCGGAGCACGCCGCCGGACGAAGCTCCGCCGGTGTCGCGGCGGCCGAAGCGAGTGATCGTCATCGGCGCCGGCGTGGCCGGCCTCGCTGCGGCGTCGTCGCTGCGCGACCACGGCGTGGACGTCGTGGTGCTCGAGGCGCGGGACCGCATCGGCGGGCGAGTGTGGACCGAAGACGGTGTGGACCTCGGAGCGCACTGGGTCCACGGCACCGAGGGTAACCCGGTCATCAGCGTCGCGCGTGATCGCGGGCTCTCCACCCTGTTCGTGGGTGGCGACAGCACTTACACCGGCGGCTGGGAGCCGCTCGTGCTGATCGGACCGGGCGGACGCGCTCTCACACACCTGGAGAAGCAGCGCGGGCTGCTCCTGGTGGACGAGGTACGCGACGCGGTCGACGCGCTGCGGCGGCGGATCGCGCACGAGCACGGCCAGGACCTGTCGCTCAGGGCGGCGATCAACCAGGTGCTGGCGGAGCGTAAGCTCGGTGACGACGAACGCGCCCACGTCGAATGGCACCTCTCGATGCTGGCGCGTGACGACTGGGCGGCAGGGGCCGACAGCCTCTCGTTGTTCTCGTGGGACGAGGGCTACGAAGTCTACGGCTACGGCGACAGCGTCTTCGTCGAGGGTGCGGCGGCGCTGACCGAATCGCTGGCTTCCAATCTCGACATCCGTCTGTCGCACGTGGTGAAGAAGATCGAGCACGGCCCGAGAGGTGTTCGCATCGAAACGACACAGGGTGAGTTTGCCGGCGACGCGGTCATCGTCACGCTGCCCCTGGGAGTGCTCAAGGAGGGCACGGTGGAGTTTTCTCCGCCGCTGCCCGAGGACAAGCGACGGGCCATCGCCAGCCTGGGCATGGGCGCGCTGACCAAGATCGTGCTGCGCTTCTCCGAGCCGTTCTGGCCAGAACGTCAGTACGTCTTCGGCTGCCTCTCGCGCTCGCCCGACGCCGAGCCGCTGGCGATCGTCAACATGTTCAAGACGCATCGCGTGCCCGCGCTGGTCTTGCTCCTGGGCGGGCAGCAGGGCGCCCTGCTCGAGCAGCTGGCGGACGAGGAGGTCCAGCGGCGCGCCATGGCCGTGGTTCGGCGCGCATTCGGCGACGCCGCCCTGGAGCCCACGTCCGTCACGGTCACGCGCTGGGCGTCGGATCCGTTCAGCCGCGGCGCCTACTCCTACATGGCCGTCGGTGCGACGCCGGAGGATCTGGAACGCCTGGCGGCGCCCGTCGGCAAGTCACTGTTCTTCGCGG
Source organism: Polyangiaceae bacterium (assembly GCA_035539475.1). Classification (GTDB taxonomy): domain Bacteria; phylum Myxococcota_A; class Polyangia; order Polyangiales; family Polyangiaceae; genus PMG-095. The sequence continues at coordinate 618 of DATLIL010001150.1, read as the reverse complement.
GCGAGGCCACGACGCGCTCGCACTGGGCTTGCCTGCATGGCGCCTATGTCTCGGGCCTGCGCGAGGCCGTGCGCTTGACCGGTGATAGCAGCGTGCTGCCGGCGCGGCATTTCACCGAGAACAGGCGCTGGCGCGAGATGCTCCAGCGCGCCGACCGCTTCTTCAACCTGGTGGGACAATCGGTCGACGAGGGCGAGATCGACGCGCGAATGGCGGTGCTGCGGACGTGTACTGTCTTCAGCTCCGTGCCGACGCCGGACCTGCGCATCCTGGCCACGATGTTCGAGCGCCGGAGCTACGCCGAGGGAACCACCATCTGCCAGGCCGGCGACGCCGCCACCTGCATGTACGTGATCCGCTCCGGAACCGTGGACGTGCAGCTCGGTGCCGACGTCGCACCCGTGGCCACCATGACGACCGCCGACGTCGTCGGCGAGTACGGCATGTTTCGCAGCGAGGGCCGCACGGCGACGCTCGTGGCGCGGACCGGCACCGAGGTCCTCGAGCTCGACTACCAGCGCTTCAAGAGGTTCCTCATGGCTTTTCCCGACTCGATGTCGGCGTTGATGGAGCTCGCGGTCGAGAGGCTGACGGCGCTGCAGGCGGGCAGGGCATGAG
>DATLIL010001149.1:0-1889 GCA_035539475.1 Polyangiaceae bacterium | reverse complement strand
CTGGACGCGGAAGGTCTCGGTCGCGAGCGCGCGCCTCGCGGTCCTGTCCTTGGCCGGCAGGAAGAAACCCTTGTCGAAAGGGAGCTTCTCGCGCACCTGCAGCCGCGAACGCGGCCCTGGAGCCCCGAAGGGCACGTGATGACGTCTGCCATCCGCGGCCTCTACCGGGGCAAAGCCGGCGGGTAGGTACGCGGGGGACATGGTGCACGAAAGGGAACCCAGGGTTCCCAACCGCGAGGACGCGTCCGGTTCTGGTTTGCACAAAACGGAACCCTGGGTTACGTTTTGTGCGTGACGACGCCCGAAGCCAAGGGGCCGGACTGGGACCGGCTGTTCGAGACCGCCGCCGGCCAGTCGGGGTACTTCACGACGAAACAGGCCGCCGAGGCGGGCTACTCCACCCACCTGCTCCGCAAGCACATCCACGCCGGCCGTGTGACGAGGCCTCAGCGCGGGATCTACCGGCTCGTGCACTTCCCGGTCGGGGAGCACGAAGAGCTGGTCACCGCCTGGCTCTGGTCCGAGCATGTGGGCGTGGTCTCGCACCAGACTGCGCTGTCGCTCCACGGACTCTCCGACGTGCTGCCGGCCCAGGTGCATCTCACGCTGCCCGATGCTTGGCGGCGGCGCCGGTTTCGCGTTCCGGCCGGTGTCGTGCTCCACCACGCTGACGTCGCACCCGAGGAGCGATCGTGGTTCGGCCCGGTGCCCGCGACGAGCTCCAGCCGCACGCTCAACGACTGCGCCAAGAGCGGCCTTTCCCCGGAGCTGCTGCGACAGGCCGCACAGCAAGCGCTTCGGCGCGGCCTGGCCACGCGCAACGAGCTCGCCGTTGTCGAGACCGCGCTCGAGCCTTTCGGAGGCCTCGCAGAATGACCCCACGCACCTAACGCCTCGCCCGAGGCCTTCAAGCAGGCGCTCGAGCAGCGCCTGCGCTCGTCCGCCAAGACGGGCGCCGAGTTCGCGCGTAAGCGCCAGCTCCTCGTCTTCGATCGCTTCCTCGCCCGAATCGTCGCGGTGCTCGGAGATGCGGCCACGCTGAAGGGCGGCCTCGTCCTCGAGCTACGCCTCGACCGAGCGCGCACCACGAAGGACGTCGATCTCCGCATGGTGGGCTCGCCGGAGGACCTGCTTGCGAAGCTGCAGGATGCCGGTCGCAAGAACCTCGGCGACTTCATGGCCTTCGAGATCGGGCCGGACGACAACCACCCGGAGATCCAGAACGACGGTATGCAGTACGATGGCCTTCGGTTTCGTGCCGAATGCAAGCTTGCGGGCAAGCTCTACGGACAGCCCTTCGGAGTCGATGTCGCGTTCGGCGATCCGATCCTGGGCGAGCCCGAGGTTGTTGTCGCGGAGGACGTGCTGGCTTTCGCCGGCATCGCCCCGCCGACGCTGAGCCTCTACCCGATCGAGACGCACATCGCGGAGAAGCTGCACGCCTACACGATGCCTCGCGCGCGTCCGAATTCGCGCGTGAAGGATCTGCCAGACCTCGCGCTCCTCGCGTCGGCTAAGGAGCTCGACGCCAAACGCCTGCGCGCCGCCCTCGAGCAGACCTTCGCCTTCCGAAAGACGCATCCGCTGCCCGAATCGGTACCCACGCCCGCCGAAGCATGGCGGACGCCCTACGAGGCGATGGCGCGCGAAGACCAACTACGCTGGACGACGCTCGACGAGGTCACGGCGGCGGTCAAAGTGTTCCTTGATCCGCTCCTCGCCGGAAAGCGCGATGCAACGTGGCTGCCCGCCGAGTGGCAGTGGAGCTGACCGTTACTGCAGCTTGGTGGGCGCGCGGCGCCTTACCCGGCTTGCGCCGGTAGGTTTCCGCGCGCCCCCATCCGAACCCGGCGTGCATCTTTCGTTATGCACCGGGCTCTCCCTCGACG
>DATLIL010001148.1:0-1644 GCA_035539475.1 Polyangiaceae bacterium | reverse complement strand
CAGGCAACCTCACTTCTCGGACTTCCTGGCGCGAGCGGGAGCGCGTGTTCCCGCGCCGAGGTTCCTGAGCTGCCGGACGTCGTTGGCGGCTTCGGCGAGCAGCCAGTCCCGGAACACGACGATTTTGGGAAGCGCTGCTGTCGCCTTCGGACTGAGTATCCAATAAGTCTTGGACAGACGCAGCTCCTCGGCGAACGGACGCACGAGCCGGCCGCTGATGAGATCCGTTGCGGCAAGCGTCGTGCGGGCGAGCGCTATACCCTGGCCGTCGATGGCGGCATCGATCACCATGCTCGCGCGATTGAGCACGGGGCCGTGGGACAGCTCGGCGCCCTCGACGCCGGCGGCCTCTAGCCATTTGCCCCAGTCTTTCCGATCGTCGACGTGGATGAGGGGAAACTTGAGCACGTCGGCCGGCCTGCTCAGGCGATGGCGACCGGCCAGCAGCTTCGGACTGCACACCGCAAACAGCTGCTCGGAGCTCAGGCGTACGACATTCATGCCCGGCCAATTGCCGTCGCCATGACGCACGGCGAGGTCGACGTCCTCGCGCGCGAAGTCGACGTGATGCAGGGTCGCCGACACGCGCAGATCGATGGTCGGGTGGTCCTCGGCAAAGCGGCCCAGGCGATTGACGAGCCATTTGGCCGCAAAGTCCGGCGACGTGCTGATGGTGAGGACGCCCGAGCTCTGCCGCTGCAGCAGACGCTCGGTGCCGACCGCGATGCGATCGAAAGCGTCGCGCATCACGGTGAGGTACTCGCGGCCCGCCTCGGTGATGATGAGGCGCTGGCGCTCGCGATTGAAGAGCTTGACACCCAGCTCGAGCTCCAGGGCCTTCACCTGGTGGCTCACCGCCCCCTGCGTCACGCACAGCTCCTCGGCGGCGCGCGTGAAGCTCTCGTGCCGGGCCGCGGCCTCGAAAGCCTTGAGCGCATTGAGGGGAGGAAGGCGGCGGAGCATTGGACCCTGCTTCATGAGAAAAACTAGGGCAGGGTAGAGAAACGATGCTTTGCCCGCAACCCGTTCCTGCTTCTATTGGTGTGCTCCGCAGCGCGAATACGCGCCCAACACGGAGTACTTCGATGTCGATGTCACCAGCCCCGGCCTCCGTCCCTAGCGTGCATCAAGGCGCGGGGGAACACCGCTTCGCCGAGCGGGGATTTTGCCAGGAGTGGATGGCGTTTCGGACGCTTGCGACCTGGATGATGCGGAGCGCCCAGCGTCGGGCATTGCGCGAGCTGTCACAAGAGGGCCGCTTGCTGGCCGATATCGGCCTCACGCGCGAGCAGGCCTTGCGGGAGGCGTCCAAGCCGTTCTGGCGGAATTAGCCGGGCCACGCTCCCAAGCCTGCTCATGAAGCTTGCCCGCCGGCCCTTGGAAAGGACGACAGCTATGACACACTGCTTCTCCCACGCTGGACTCGCTCATGACGGCCGGGCGAAGCCGCCGGTCTTCGGAGCCGTCCTGCGAGTCCCGCCGCTGCGGTCAGCGACTTCAGCCGTCGGGCTGATCTGTGCCGTACTGCGGGAGGCGCTCGCCGCGCAACGCAGCTACGAGCGCCTGCGGCGGGAAGGGCTTCCCGACGCCAAGGCGATCAGGCAGGCGTTCTTCGGTTCCGAGCGCTAACATGCGTCTCGAACG
>DATLIL010001147.1:0-3137 GCA_035539475.1 Polyangiaceae bacterium | reverse complement strand
AAGATGGAGGGCGCGGAAATTCCCCAGGGCTGGTCGCAGCTCGCGACGGACATCGTCGTCTCGAAGTACTTCCGTAAGGCTGGCATCCGCGGCGACAAGACGCTTGGCGAGACCGGCGTGCGCCAGGTCGTCTACCGCATCGCCCACAGCATTCGCGTGGCCGGCGAGCGCATGGGCGGCTACTTCGCCAGCAAGAAGGACGCCGACGCCTTCGAGGACGAGCTCACCTGGATGATGGTCAACCAGTACGGCGCGTTCAACTCGCCGGTCTGGTTCAACTGCGGCCTGTTCCAGGAATACGGCATCACCGGCTCGGGCGGCAACTGGGCCTGGAGCGAGGACGCCGCTGCGGTCGCGGAGACCACCAGCGCCTACGAGCGCCCGCAGTGCTCGGCTTGCTTCATTCAGAAGGTCGAAGACGACCTGATGGCGATCTACGACCTCGTGAAGAACGAGGCGCGCCTGTTCAAGTACGGCTCGGGCACCGGCTCGAACTTCAGCAGCATCCGCGCCAAGCAGGAGAAGCTCTCCGGCGGTGGCACCTCCAGCGGCCTGATGAGCTTCCTCGAGGTGTTCGACCGCGCTGCCGGCGCGACCAAGAGCGGCGGCACCACGCGCCGCGCCGCCAAGATGGTCTGCCTCGACATGGACCATCCCGAGATCAAGGACTTCGTGAACTGGAAGGTCCGCGAGGAGAAGAAGGCCAAGGCCCTCATCGCCGCCGGATTCGAGAGTGACTTCAACGGCGAGGCCTACAAGACGGTCAGCGGCCAGAACTCCAACAACTCGATCCGCGTCTCCGACGACTTCATGAAGGCCGCGCTCGCGGGCGGCAAGTGGCAGACGCGCGGGCGTTGCAACGGCGAGGTGATCGACACGCTCGACGCCGGCGATCTCTGGCAAAACGTGGCCGAGGCCGCCTGGGCCTGCGCCGATCCGGGCGTGCAGTACGACTCGACGATCAACCGCTGGCACACCTGCCCCAACAGCGGAAAGATCAACGCCTCGAACCCCTGCTCCGAGTACATGTTCCTCGACGACACGGCCTGCAACCTGTCGTCCTTGAACCTGACCAAGTTCCTGCGGGAAGACGGCAGCTTCGACATGGACGGCTACCGTCACGCGATCGAAATCTTCTTCATCGCGCAGGAGATCCTGGTCGACTTCTCGAGCTACCCGACCAACACCATCGCCAAGAACTCGCACGACTATCGTCCGCTGGGTCTGGGCTACGCCAACCTCGGCACCCTGCTCATGCTGCAGGGCATCCCGTACGACTCCGATAAGGGTCGCGCGATCGCCGCGGCGCTCACGGCCGTGCTCTGCGGCCACGCCTACGTGACCAGCGCGCAGATGGCGGGCAGCAAGGGCGCCTTCGACGGCTACGCCAAGAACCGCGAGCCGATGCTGCGCGTGATGCGCATGCACCAGGACGCGGCCTACGCCATCAACCGCGACCAGTGCCCCGAAGCGCTGTGGCGTGCGGCGGTCGAGGACTGGGACATGGCCGTCGAGCTCGGTGAGCAGTTTGGCTACCGCAACGCGCAGGCCACCGTGCTCGCCCCGACGGGCACCATCGGCCTCTTGATGGACTGCGACACGACCGGCATCGAACCGGACTTCGCGCTGGTCAAGTTCAAGAAGCTCGCCGGCGGCGGCTACTTCAAGATCGTCAACCAGTCGGTGCCGGAGGCCCTGCGCCGCCTGCGCTACAGCGAGGCGCAGATCCAGGAGATCGTGGCCTTCGTCTCGGGCACGAACACTCTCCTCGGTGCGCCGAACGTGAACCGCTCGTCGCTCAAGACGCGCGGGCTCACGGACGAGGAGCTCGCCAAGATCGAAGCTTCGATCCCGGGCGTGTTCGACCTGTCGCTGGCCTTCGCTCCGTGGGTCGTCGGCAAGGAAGCCTACGAGCGCCTCGGCGTCACGGCCGAGAAGCTCTCCAAGCCCGGCTTCAGCCTGCTCAAGTACCTCGGCTTCACCGACAAGGAGATCGAAGAGGCCAACGACGTCATCGTCGGTCGCATGACGATCGAGGGCGCGCCGCACCTGCGTGACGAGCACTACGCGGTGTTCGACTGCGCCAACCGCTGCGGTCGCACCGGCCAGCGCTACCTCGCGCCGATGTCGCACGTGCGCATGATGGCCGCGGTTCAGCCCTTCCTCTCGGGAGCTATCAGCAAGACCGTCAACCTACCCAACGAGTGCACGATCGACGAGGTGCGCGGCGTCTACGAAGAGGGCTGGAAGCTCGGTCTCAAGGCGGTCGCGCTCTACCGCGACGGCTGCAAGGCCTCGCAGCCGCTCTCGACCTCGAGCAAGGAGAACAAGGAAGTCGAAGAGGTCGAAGAAGCCGCTCCGGCCACCATCTCCGTCGCTCCGATCCAGCCGGCGCAGCTGACCCGCCCCGACGGCACGCGCGTACGCCTGCCCAAGAAGCGCCGCGGCTTCACGCAAGAAGCCTACGTCGGTGGGCACAAGGTCTTCCTCCGCACCGGCGAATACGAAGACGGCTCGCTCGGCGAGATCTTCATCGACATGCACAAGGAAGGCGCCGCCTTCCGCTCGCTGATGAACTGCTTCGCCATGTCGGTCTCCGTCGGCCTGCAGTACGGCGTGCCGCTCGAGACGTTCGTGGAGCAATTCACCTTCACCCGCTTCGAGCCGCACGGCGTGGTCTCCGGTCACCCGAACATCAAGTTCTCGACTTCGATCGTCGACTACATCTTCCGCGTCCTCGGCGTCGAATACCTGCAGCGCTACGACTTCGCCCAGGTCAAACCCGCCGAAGGCGCCCCAGCGATCGAAGAGCCGACGCAGCCCAAGCTGATCGCCGACCGCGCTCCGCCCACGAGCTTGCTCCCGGCGCCCCCGATCACCGCCTCCGCCCCCGCCGATCACCAGGCCCACGGCGCTCTCGACGCCCAGCTCGAAGAAATGATGGGCGACGCCCCCGTGTGCGACGGCTGCGGCCACATCACCGTCCGCAACGGCGCTTGCTACAAGTGCCTCAACTGCGGCAACTCGATGGGCTGCTCCTAACAGCTCGGCGGGGCTTCGCCCCGCCTCGCGGGTTTGTGTTTCGCGGAGTGCTGACCTGAAGCCTCGCGCGGCTGGTTCTTCGCCCACAGCCAGCC
>DATLIL010001146.1:0-3313 GCA_035539475.1 Polyangiaceae bacterium | reverse complement strand
CTCTGCCGACGGCGTGGTCGTCCGCTACTCGTATCCAGATTCTGCCGACGGCAGCGGGCAGAACGGCGCCCTGGAGGTTCACGTCAACGGCGCTCCCGCGGCCAGTCTGCCGCTGACCTCGCGCTATTCCTGGGAGTACGGCAAACCCAACTGGGGAACCGAAGACGTCTGGTCCTCCGATCCGAAGCGCGGCTCGCCGAGACACTTCTGGGACGAGTCCTCGATCACCCTGCAACGCGCCGTCACCCCCGGTGGCAGCCTCACGCTGCTGAACCCCGCGGCGTCAGGTCAGGTGCTCCTGATCGACTTCGTGGAGCTCGAAAGCGTGCCGCCGGCCCTACCCGCGCCTGGCGGCAGCTTGTCGTTCGCGGACTTCACGCCAGCGGCCGACGGCGTCACGGACGACACGGAAAAGCTCGTTCGCGGGCTCGCCGAGGCGGCGAAACAAAAGCGCGTTCTCTACGTCCCGGAGGGCACCTACCGTGTCGACTCGGTGGAGATGGATTCGGGTACGTTGCAGGGAGCCGGAATGTGGCGCACGCGGCTCGTGGGACCCAGGGCCCAGCTTCGTTTCAGCGGCGGGCAGGCGCGCGTGGCCGACCTCGCCATCTTTGGCGAGACGACCAAGCGCAACGACCATTCCGACGAGGGCAACGCCTTCAGCGGGCGTCCCGGCGCTGGCAGCAGCCTCGAACGCATCTGGGTCGAGCACATGAAGTGCGCCTTCTGGGTCAGCAACGCCGGCGAGGAGCGCGGCCCCAGCGAGCTTCGCATCAGCGGCTGCCGCTTCCGCAACCTGATGGCCGACGCTGTGAACCTGTGCAATGGCACGACGCAGTCGCTGGTGGACAACAATCAGATCCGCAACACCGGTGACGACGCGCTGGCCGCCTGGTCGCCCGCCAAGACGCCCGCCGGCGGACACAACACGTTCGCACACAACACGATCCAGTCGCCCTGGGTCGCGAGCGGCATCGCCCTCTACGGCGGCGGACCTTTCCGCGTCGTCGGCAACACGGTAAGCGACACTGTCACCACCGGCTCGGGCATCTACGTCTCGGCAAACTTCGGCGCTCATCCCTTCCGCGGTCTGATCGACGTTCACGACAATGTGCTCGTTCGCAGTGGTGCGCACGAGAGCGATCCGGGTGGTCCCACGGGCGCGTTTCGCCTGCTCGCGGCGGACGGCGACATGACGCAGGCAGAGTTCCTGTTTCGGGACAACACGGCGCTCGCTCCCCTCGAAAGCGCCGTATCCATTCAAGGGCCGCGCCGTATCACCGGCCTTCGCTTCGACGGCCTCGTGGTCGAGGACGCGCCGCTTGTCGCGGACGTGCGGCCCGGCGCGCGAGGGGAGGCCATTTTCAGCCGGATCAGTGTCAGAGCCGGCAAGCCCGCTGCGTTCCGCAATCCAGACGAAGGGCTCTTCGGGTTGGCACATTGAACGCCTCGAGCCGAGCCTTCGAGGAGCTGACAGCACCGCTGTCGGACGGCGAATGGCAGCTCCTCGCCGCCATCGCCGCCGAAGAACGCCTCGGTGCGAGCTCGGTGGCGGCTCTCGCGGACGAGCTCGAGGGCACCGCCGTCGCCGTGGCACGCGACTGGCTGGAGTCACTGCTCGAGCGCGGCCTGCTCGCCCGCGCCGGCCGGGTGCGCTCGCTCGCTCTCGGGCGGCCTGGCATGGACGAGCCCGCGTTCGAGCTGCGCGCGGAGTGGCGCCAGCTCTTGCTACGCGAGAGTCAACGCCGCGGCGAGCTCGAGCGTGTCGCCGCGAGCTCGGCCGTGGTGCTGGGTGAACGCTCGCTCGCCAAGCGCGCGTACTGGCTCCAGACGGGGCGAGTCGCGGAGCGTGCTCGAGCTCGCGTCACGGCCGTGCCGCTCGGTGCGCGCGCGCAGGACGACGATCCATCGAGAGAGCTGCGCGAGGCCGTCACCTCGCCCTTCGAAGCCGAATGGTTCGAACGTACCTTCGGTGATTCTGCCGAGCTCGTGGCGGCGCGCGTGCTGCGCGAGGCGCTGCCACGGCTCGACGCTTGCGATGGCCTGTACGATTGGGCGCTCCGGCGCTCGAGCGCCTCGCCCTCCCTCGACGGCGAGGCTGCGAGCCTGCTGTGCCAGCAGGCGCTCCTGCGCGAGGAGTGGAGCACCGCGGAGCGGGCCGCGTCGTTCCTGGGCGCCGGCACGCGCCTCGCATTCAGCAGCGTGGTGCGTTACCAGCAGGGAGATCTGCCGGGCGCTCGCCGGTTGCTCGACCAGGCGCTGGCCTTCAGTTCCAGCAAGGGCACGGCGTCGCTGCCGCGCTGTGGTGCTCTCGCGCCGTTCCTCGCGCTGCTGCTTTCGAGCGACGGAGGAGACCCAGCGAACGAAACCGCGCGGCGACTGCTCGCGCCAAAGGTCGCTGGCACGGAGCTCGGCAGCGCAGCCCGCTCGCTGCGCACCCTGCAGCGCTACGGCAGCGAGCCAGAGGCGCAGCGCAAGCGCCTCGACGCGTACCAGCTCCCCGCCTCGGCCAGCGCCTGGGAGGTGATGCTGCTCGGCTTGACCGTCTACCTCCACGTGCAGCAAGACGTGACGCGCAGCGCCTGGGCCAGGCTCCTCGCTGAGCGCGCCTCGCGCTGGCTCGAACACGGCTATTCGTTCCTGGGGCGCCAGGCGTCGTTCCTCGCGGAAGCGCTCGGCGGCGCTACCACCGAACGACGACCGGGCGAGCTTCGGCTCGTCGAGCTGATGGCTCCGAAGCCCGAGTGGGAGCGCCGCCTCGACCGCCTCGCGCTGGCGTCGGAGGCCAACGTCGAGCCCGAGCAAGGCCTGCGAGTGGCCTGGTTCGTCGACATGGTGAGCGCCTCACTGAGCCGCCCGGCGCTGCAGGAACACACGGCCGAAGCGGGCTGGTCCACGGGCCACCGCCTGTCCCTCGCGGAGCTCTATCCATTCCTCGGCGAGCTGCCGCCCGAAGACGCTCGTGTGCTCCACTGCACGCAAGCGGTGGACGACGAGGTCCGGGAATTCCTGCCCGAGGCCTGGGAAGCGATGATCGGACATCCGCGGGTCTTCAATGGAGCTCGCGGTGCTCGGCCGGTCGAGGTCGTGCGCGGAGAGTGCCGCATCGTCACGCGGGACGAGCCCGAGTGCATCGAGATCGGCGTCGAGCCCGAAGGCCTGCGCCCCGGCGTCAACGCCATCGCCGAACACGAAGCGAGGCTCGCGGTCTATCGCGTGACGCCGGCGGTGCAGCGCGTGCTCGACGTCATGCCGCGCGCGATCAGGATCCCGAGGCAGGAGGAGCGTCGAGCGCTGGAAGTGCTCGGCAAGC
>DATLIL010001145.1:0-2510 GCA_035539475.1 Polyangiaceae bacterium | reverse complement strand
GGCCCGCTCCAGATCGAAGCCCGCACGAGCCGCGCCGTCGAGCTTCGTGTCCGGCACGTCGAGCCACGCCAGCGAAGGCGCCTCGACGCGTGCAGCCAAGCGGGACGTTCCGAGCGACATCGGCGCGGCCAGGTCCGCCGCATTCACGTAGAGCTCGCCGCTGACTTGCTCTAGTCGCGGGGGGTTCGCGCGCGGCGGGTCGCTCTGAGCCTGCAGCAGCGGCGAGCTGAAGGCGGGCCGGAGGTCGGGATCCCCAGCCTGCCGCTCGAACACTCCCGAGAGGGGTCCGGTGACCGTGAAGCGCCCGTGCTGGGCCCGCGCGTCCGGCGCCCGTAGCTCGACGTGACTGCCCGGCTGGATCACGCCGCGTTGGGCGTGGACGTCGATGAGCCAACCGGCAGATCCGGAGTAGTCGATGGGCGCGAGCCTGTGCAGGTAAGCCTGCAAGAAGTCGAGCCGACCGCCGTCGAGCTCGAGCTTGATCGCTGCGCTCACGTCACGCAGCACCTCACGACCTTCCCGCTCTTGTACTCGATAGTCTGGAATGCTGCAGCGCAAGCGGCCGCGGACGTTCTGCGCCACCAGGTGACGGCCCAACGTGTGCTTGCCCCGCTCGATCACCAGCTGCGCCGGCTCGACCTGCACCCAGCGCGACGGCTTGATCGCGAACGAGCCTCGCGCCACCGCTTCCCCCTGGAAGCGATGCTCCATGATCCACAGCTCTCTGACGCGCACGTTGACGTCCTCGATGCGCACCTGCCACAGATCGTAGTCCTCGTCCGCGATCGGTGGCGACGGGAGCCCCACGAAGTAGGGCGGATCCGCGAAGCCCGGGATCGGCGGGTAGGCAGCGACTCGCTCGGCGTCCTCGCCGACCACGATCAGCTTGTGACGCATGCGGAAGCTGGTGCCCTCCGCGTCGAGCGCGGTGACGTGAAACTTTTTGAACATCAGCTCGGTCAAGCTGATGTCGACGTCGGCCCGCGCGAGCTGGAGCTGAAATTGGACGCTGTAGTCCTCGAAGCGCAGCCGTAGGTCGCGCACCCGCACGTGGCCCGGCCAGAGCGAATAGGCGCGCCCGAACTCGAGCAAGAAGCCCTTGGAGCCGCTCACCTGGTTTTGGATCAGGCGCGAGGCCAAGATGCCATTGGCCGCGGCCAGGTACGCGAGCTGAAGGCAAAAAAGAACGGCGGCGACACGCCACAGAACGATGCCAAAGACTCGTGCTGGTGCGTGCGCCGCCGTTCGACGCCAGATCGCTAAGCGATCTGACGCGCTCCGGAGACTCGCGAGAACCCGCATGCTGCCCTTCCCCTCATCGAGGGCCACACCGTCGTTCTTGCGACGGGGTTGACGGGCGGCTGATCTTCATAGGTCGGAAGGGGCTCTGGAGGCGGATTGGGCGAGTCGGGAGTCGTGGGTTCGGGTTCGAACGGCGCAGGGCGCGGCTCGTCCGGCGGATGAGGGGTGTCCATCCGCGGGCGATACGGGTTGCTGCCGCTCGGCGTGGTCATCGCTTCATTCCTGCAGCGGCTTGCGCCGAGCTCTGAACGACGATTTCGACACGCCGATTGTTGGCGCGTCCTTCGGGCGAGTCGTTGGAGGCGACCGGGCTCGCCTCACCACGGCCGATCGAGCGCAGCTTGTCGGCGCGGACGCCCTGGCTGACCAGGTAGTCCTTGACCGCATTCGCGCGATCTTGCGACAGCTTCTGGTTCATATCGTCGGCACCGCGGGAATCGGTGAAGCCTTCGATCGACACCAGCTTGTCGTCGTCGAGATCCTTGAGCGACTGCGCGACCTGGTTCAGGCGGTCACGAGCGATCGGCAGCAGCTCGGCCTTGCCGGTCACGAACAGCACTTGGCCGTCGAGCGTGATCACGGTGCCACGGGCCTCTTCCTTGACCTGAGCGATCTTGGACAGGCTGGCCATGGCTGCGGCCGCGCTCTGCTCGGCCTTTTGCCGAGCTTGCTTCTCGGCGTCGAGCTCGGCCTGGCTCTTCTGGATTTGGTTCTGCTGCGCAGCGATCTCTTTTCGCGCGCTGTTCAAGTTGTCCCAAGTCGCCGCCAGCGAGCGCTGCGCGTCAGTGGCCTGCTGCTCCGCGTTCTTGCGCAGGCTATCCTGCTTGGCGCGGTAGGCCTGCTCGGCCTCGGTTTGGTCGCGGCGATCCTTTTCGAACGCGCCGTACACCTTGGCGTATTGAGCGCGGCGCTGAGCGATATACGCCAGGCTGCGCTCTTCGAACGAGCCCGCGTCGTCCGCGTGAGCGGCCTCGGCGCGCTCCAGGGCTTGCTTGGCGGACAAGAGCTTGTCCGGCGAGTAAGCCGAGGCGTCGGATTGGCGCGCTTCGTCGTAGGCGCGACGCGCGTCGATCAGCTCGGGGGTGGGACCGGTAGCGGCGCAGCCCATGGCCAGCGCCAGGGTGAGAGGGCACAATGTGCTGAAGAGTTTCATGATGCTAATGCCTTTGCTCGGGGCTACGCCATCAGGGGGTGGCGCGGTTGGGCAG
>DATLIL010001144.1:0-2031 GCA_035539475.1 Polyangiaceae bacterium | reverse complement strand
TGGCTCTGGAGCTGGAGGGCCGCCTGGAGAGGCACCGGGGTAACCGCGTATCTCTGATGTAAATCAGTGATTTAGCTCCGGTCGTTAATGTTACACTGGAGCATGATCCGGCGATGGACGTACTGGTCGTCGAGTCCCCGGCGAAGGCTAAGACCATTGGGAAGTATCTGGGCCCCGGTTACACCGTGCTGGCCTCCTACGGTCATGTCCGCGACCTGCCGCCCAAGGATGGTTCGGTCCGCCCCGACGAAGATTTTGCGATGGACTGGGAAGTCGACCCCCAGTCGCAGAAGCGCATCGACGCCATCGCCCAAGCCGTCTCCAAGGGCGGCAAGCTCTACCTAGCCACCGACCCGGATCGCGAGGGCGAGGCGATCTCCTGGCACGTCATGGACATCCTCGAGCGCAAGAAGGCGCTCGACGGGGTCGACGTAAAGCGCGTCACCTTCAACGCCATCACCAAGCAGTCGGTGCTCGACGCCGTCGCCCATCCGCGCGACCTCGACCAGCCGCTGATCGACGCCTACCTCGCCCGCCGTGCGCTGGACTACCTCGTGGGCTTCACCCTCTCGCCAGTCCTGTGGCGTAAGCTGCCGGGCAGCCGCTCCGCCGGCCGCGTGCAGTCGGTGGCGCTCAAGCTGATCTGCGAGCGCGAAGCCGAGATCGAGGTCTTCAAGAGCCGCGAATACTGGACCGTCGATGCTTTCTTCGGCACGGCCAAGAAGCAGACGCTCAAGGCCCGCCTCACCCATCTCGACGGCCGCAAGCTCGACAAGTTCGACCTCGACAATCAGGAGCGCGCCGAACAGGCCAAGCGCGAGATCGAACGCCGCGCCTTCGCCGTCTCCTCGATCGACCGCCGCCAGGTGCGGCGCAATCCGCCGCCGCCCTTCATCACCTCGACCCTGCAGCAGGAAGCCTCGCGCAAGCTGGGCCTCGGTGCGGCCACCGCCATGCGCATCGCCCAGCGCCTCTATGAGGGCGTCGACATCGGCGGCGAGACGGTCGGTCTCATCACCTATATGCGCACCGACGGCGTGCAGCTCGCCCCCGAGGCGATCGGCCAGACGCGCCGCCTGATCGAAACCAAGTACGGCCAGGCTTATGTGCCGGCCAGCCCGCGCGTCTACACCTCCAAGGCCAAGAACGCCCAGGAGGCGCACGAGGCGATCCGCCCGACCGATCTCTTCCGCACGCCGCAGGATGTCGCCGCGCACTTGGACAAGGACCAGCTTGGCCTCTACGAGCTGATCTGGAAGCGCACCGTCGCCAGCCAGATGGAAAGCGCCGTGCTCGACCAGGTCACGGTGGACATCGCCAGCGGCGACAAGACCGTGCAGCTGCGCGCCACCGGCTCGGTCGTGAAGTTCAACGGCTTCCTCACTCTTTATGATGAAGGCCGCGACGACACCGCCAAGGAAGAAGAGGAAGGCAGCGCCATCCTCCCCGACGTCGCTGAGAACGAGGCGCTGGAGCGCCGCGAGGTCGTGCCGGAACAGCATTTCACCGAGCCGCCACCGCGCTACTCCGAAGCGAGCCTGGTGAAGAAGCTCGAGGAGCTGGGCATCGGCCGGCCCTCGACCTATGCCAGCATCATTGAAGTCCTGCAGCGCCGTAACTATGTGAAGCTCGACCGCAAGCGCTTCATTCCCGAAGACCGCGGCCGCATCGTGACCGCTTTCCTGCAGACCTATTTCCCCCGCTACGTCGAGTACAACTTCACCGCCCATCTCGAGGAAGAGCTGGACGAGATTTCCGACGGCAAGATGGACTGGCGCCAGGTGCTGCGCGAATTCTGGAAGGCCTTCTCCGAAGCGGTCGGCGAGACCAAGGAGCTGCGCGTCAAGGAAGTGCTCGACAAGCTCGACGAGGAGCTGGGCCCGCACTTCTTCCCCGCGAACGACAACGGCAAGAACCCGCGCGACTGCCCCTCCTGCGCCAACGGCCGCTTGGGGTTGAAGCTCGGCAAGTTCGGCGCCTTCATCGGCTGCTCGAACTATCCCGACTGCCGCTTCACGCGGAAGCTCGGCA
>DATLIL010001143.1:0-12044 GCA_035539475.1 Polyangiaceae bacterium | reverse complement strand
TGCCGTCGACGACCATGGTGCGCGGCGTGTATCCGTCACGTCGAGCGATCAGGTTGATCTTGCCGCCCGGAACGACATTGATGGTCACGTTGCCCTTTCCCAGGCACCGTTCTGACTTGAAGATGAGCGCATCGGACGGCGAAACATGCACGGTGACCGGAATCGTGGACGGCGTATCCGGAGTGGCTGGAGCGTCGGCCAGCGCCGCTTTGAACGAGTCGACAAGTCGGGCGGAATCGCTGTTTGCTGCTACCACCGTTGGCGCCGGCGACGCAGGCGCGGGTGAGGGTGAGAGCGCCGCTACCGGGCGCGCCTGCGGGAGCTCGGCGACGGTGTCTGGTGACGAAGTCGCCCCGCCGGCGACGAGCCAGATCAGGCCGGCGCACGCGGCGACGCCGATGGCGATCAACGCCCGCCGCGGCTCGTACCTGCGAAGCATCGCGATGGGAGATGCGGGCGGTATCTCCAGTTGACTGGGGCGGAGTGTGTCGGCGGCAGGGTCCGGGGCTGCCAACAGCGCTGGAATGGCCGGCAGCGCGATCGGTGAGTCTGGCGCGAGAGCGCTGGCTCGTTCGGACAGGGGCGCGGATGGTGGCGGCGGCGCCAACGAAGCCTTCTTCGTAGAGGGCGGCGGTGGGGGCACTGCGCGTGGCGCCACGGCGGCGGGTTGCTTCGCGCTGGGCGTGGGCGCCACGGAGCGCGGCCGCGGCGGAACGGAAACGGGACGCAACGAGTAGCGCGGCGTGTCGGAGTCTGTGGGCGGCGATGAGTCGGAAGGCATGCGCGTTCCAGTCAGTGGTCACCGTCCAAGACTCCTTCTGAAATTGTGGCGCTAAGCCTCAGCAGGTAGCGAGCGGGTTGCAACGCGGGAACACACTTCCATTCTCGGTACTTTGCGACCGAGAAAGATCCCGCGATCGTGTCAGCGCCGCTGCTTGCGAAAGGCTGCTGGTGATTGGCCACTGGTGCGCTTGAAAGCGCGGACGAGAGCCGTCTCGGAGCCGTAACCGACGCTTTCGGCGATCGCGGCCAGGGGGAGCTCACTGCTGAGCAGCAGGTGAGCGGCGCGCTGCAGGCGCCAGCGCGTGAGGTACTGGGCTGGTGGTTCGCCGACCAGCTGGGCGAAACGTTCGTAGAAGGCCGAGCGCGACATGGCCGCGCGCTTGGCGAGGTCATCGACTGACCAATCCTCTTGCGGCCGCGCGTGAATGGCTTCGAGCGCTCGTCGTATGGCGTCGTCGCGCAGAGCGGCGAGCCAGCCGAGCTGGTTTTCCGCGAGCTCGCTCGCGTGCTGGCGCACGACCTCGACGAACAGGAGCTCGGTCAGGCGCCTCGTCACCGATTCGACGCCGGGAGCCGGTCGTTCGAGCTCGGCGCTCAGGAAATCGAGGCTCGAGCGCAGGAGCCGTGCGCGCGTCTCGTCGCGCGGACGCACCACGAGCATAGCGGGCAAGACGTCGAAGAGCGGGTTGAACAGCGCCTGGTCGCAGCTCAGAAAGCCGCAGACGATGTGTGTCTCGTCACCGCCTCCGCCGGTCGTGAGACACGGCGGCGCGGGCCAGGGCGGCGGGGAGGGGAACAAGCTCGCGATGTCCTGCGTGGCGCCCGACTGGCCCTGACCCATGACGTGCTCGTCCCCGTACGGAAAGACGATCACGTCGCCGCTGGCGAGCTCGCTGCGCTTGCCGTTCGCCTCGGCCCAGCAGCTACCCGCGGCGATGAAGTGGAAAAGGATCAAGCGGCGCTGGGCGGTTGTTTCCCCGCTCTGGGCGAGCAGCGTCTGCAGGCGCTCGGCGCGCTCGGAGCGCACGGTCCAGGGGGCCGAGAAGGCGGCGCGAAAGAACACCGCGCCGTTGAGGCGGATGGTTTCGAGCAGGTCGGAGAGAACATCCATGGGGCTCGAGCGCGGCCAGCCTAGCAGCGCGAATGGACGTTGGGTCAAGCGTAACGGACATCCGGTTCTGGTTGGGTTGGAGCTCCGGGCCCAGGATGAATCGAACGGGAGGACAGAGAATGTTCGATTCATGGACGACCATCGCCGCGGGTGCCTTGTTCGGTGCCGGCGGCGGCTTGCTGCTCGTGGGCAGCGGTCAAACCCCAGGCATCAGCGGCATCGTGAAGGGCGCACTCTCGCGCAAGCATGGCGATCTCGCGTGGCGCGTGGTCTTTCTGCTGGGGCTCCTGCTCGGTGGCCGTCTGGCCTGGACGCTCGCTCCGCAAGCATTCGTGCTTCACGCGCCGGTCGCCTTGCCGTGGGTGCTCGTATCCGGCCTGTGTATCGGCGTCGGCGCACGCCTCGCGAACGGCTGCACGAGCGGTCACGGCGTCTGCGGCATCGGCCGGTGGTCGCCGCGCTCGCTCGTGGCCACGGCGACGTTCACGGTCTCCGGCGCGATTGCGCACCTGGCCTGGACCGCGTTTGGAGGTGCGTCATGAACGCCGCGCGCTGGTTGGTGCCAGCCGCTTCGGGCTGTCTCCTCGCCCTGGCGCTCGCCTTCGGTGGGCTCACGCGCCCCGAAGTCGTCATCGGCTGGGTGGATTGGTTCGGCCGCTGGGATCTGCAGCTCCTCGCGTTCTTCCTGCCCGCGACGGTCGTCTACGGCCTCGCGGTACGCCTGGCGCGATGGCGACTGAAGCGCTTCGGCGGTCCGGAGCTCGGTCTCTCGACGTCACGGAACATCGACGGCCGGCTCGTGCTGGGCGCGGCCATCTTCGGCATCGGCTGGGGCATTGGCGGCGCCTGTCCGGGTCCTGCGCTCGTCTCGCTCAGCACTGGCGCGCCCTGGGCCGTGGTCTTCGTCGCGGCCATGGTGCTCGGTCTGCACCTGCGCTGGCCGGTGGCGATCGCTCAGCGCGAAACTATTTCGATTTAGCCGCGGCGCCGCAGGAGCTCTTCGGCTTCGGCTTCGGCTTCCTCGAGCTCGGCATCGATCGCGACGCGGGCGCGGCGAGCGGGGGCAGGCTCGACCTGCGCCTCGGCTTCGTGCTCCGCCGGGGCGGGACCACCCATGAACTGGTAGCGGATGTGCTCGCCGGCGCGCGTCAGGCCGCGTTGCCCGGCCTTGCCGATTTCGATCATGCGCCGCCCGCGCTGGTGCATGTTGCGGCCGCCCACGACCGTGAGCAGGGTGAACAGCGTGGGCAGTAGCACCTGAAACAGCGCAAAGGTCGCGACGCGCGCGATCTGAAAAACGATGAGCAGGAAGGTGCCCAGGACGACTCCCGGGGGAACTGGTCGACCGGGACGGTGCCACTCGCCGTGACGGCGGGCGTGCCGTTCCGCGCGGCGCACGGCGCGCTCGGCCGCCTTGCGAGCCTTCCGGTCGGCTTTCTCGCGCACCTTCTGCTCGAAGCGCTCGAACGGGCGTTCGTCGCGGCCCTGGTGGCGCTTCCGGGGTTCAGCTTCGACCAGCGCGGCCTCGACCGAGCTCGGACGCCTGTCCGGATCTGGCTCGAGCATGGCGCGCAGCGCACCGATCAAGCGCTGGTCGGCGTGGCCGCGCAGGGCGGCCTCGACGTCGATGGCCAGGCCCTTGTGTGGCAAGTCCTCTGGCTCACGGCCGGTGAGCAGGCTGATGGCCGTCGCCGCGACCGCATAGACGTCGCTCGCGGGCCCCGCACGGCCCTGAAACTGCTCGGGCGCCATGAAGCCGAAGGTGCCGACCACGGTGCTGCCACCCTCGGGCTTCAAGCGATCACGCACCGAGCCGAAGTCGACCAGCGCGTACGACCCATCCGGCCGCAAGATCACGTTGCCCGGCTTGATGTCGCGGTGGACGACAGGCGGCGCCTGCGCGTGCAGGTACGCGAGCGTCGAGCCGGCCTCGCGCAGGAAGCGCAGCACTTGCTCTTGATCGAGCGAAGCGCCGCGCCGCCGCCGCGCCGCCAGGCTTTCGCCCTCGATCTTGCCCATCACCAGGTAGAGCGCGCCGCCCTCTTCGAAGTGTTCGACGTAGGGTGGCAGACTGGGATGGCTCAGTGCCGAGAGCACGGTCGCCTCGCGCTCGGCGAGCTCCACGTCCTTCCACGATTTGGCACCGCGGATCTGGAAGCGCTTGATCGCAACCGGGCGCCCTTCGCGCTTGTCGACGGCCTCGAACGTCTCCCCCTGGGAGCCGGAGCCGAGCGTGCCGGTGACCACATAGCGCTCGCGGATCGTCTCCGCTGCGTCGGCGTTCTTGGGCCCCGGGACCGTCATGACGCCATCAACGATGGTCCCCAGCGCCTGATCCGGCAAGGGGCGATCGTCAGGAACCTCACAGTGTCCAGGTGATTGGCGCGTGAGGCTCGCGCAGGTAGGCGCATTGGGTGCCGGTGCGCACGACGCGTTCGAGATGATCCGCCAATGGCTCGTGGTGCTCGCGAATGCGAGCCAGCGCCTGCCGCACCGCACGCGTGACGCTCGCTCGGGCACGCTCCGACGCCGAACCGGCGCGGCGATCCCGGCCACCGAGGCCAACGGCTCGCGATAGCTCACGAACCAGGAAGTCGCGCTCCGTCTGAGCCTGGGCGATCCGAGCCAGATCCGCCATCGACGTGGCCTCGGCGATGTCCTCTTCGATCTCGCCGAGCCGGCGCCGGTAGGCCTCCTTGGCGCGAGCGTCGAGGAGCGGTCCTGAATCTCCAGCCGTCGCATCGCCGAGGTCCTCTCCAGGCGGTTCTCGCTCGAGCGCGACGAGCTCGAGAACGTGGAACTCGCGACCCGGCTCGGCGAGCAATCGGGCGAGATAGCGTAGGCCCTTGAGATCGCGCAGGCGCACGTCGCGCCCCGCGAAGGTCAAGGACCAGGTATCACCCTCGCAGCGAAAGGCTGCCGTCGACCGGTCCAGCGGTTGCTCGGTACGCGGCGCCCGCTCGCGTTCGTCTCCGGCCGAACGTTGGGTTTCGCCGAGACCTCTGCGAGCCAGCGCGGTTTCGTAAGGGGCGCCGATTTCGTTCCAGAGCCGGGCCGCCTGCTCGAAGCTCGCGCGTGCCTCTGCGAGCTGGCCAGCGGCGAGCTCCACCCGGGCGCGGGCGAGAGCCGCGCTCGCGACGAGCGCCTTGCTCTCGAAAGTGGCCGCGATCTCTGAAAGCTCCTTTGCCGCGCGGCGCGCATGCTCGAGCTCACCCGCCGCGAGCTCGATCTCGACTGCGGCCTCGAGGAGCGGCGCGCGCCGCAGCTCGGTGTTCGGCGGCAGCTCCTTGGAAGGCACGCTCGAGGGATGCGCCAGCGCGGCCCGGATCGCCGACGAGGCGGCCGCGACGTTTCCGCGCGCCAGATGAACCAGTGCGAGACCAGGCTCCGGATCCCAACCGTTCTCGTGCGCGGCGAGAAACGCCTCCTCGGCGCCGTCGATGTCGCCAATCTTGTGGCGAATGCGGCCGAGCTCGGTCAAGGGCCAGCCGAGCTCGCGGCGCAGATACGGACGGAGCTCGGCGCAAGCGACGAGGGCTTGTTCCTCGGCCTCCGCGCACGAGCCACGCAGTCGCAGGATCTCCGCCCGATGCACGCGACAGCGGCCGTGCAGGCTGCCGATGCCACTGACCTGAACCCAGCGTTCCATCGCCTCGGTCCACTGCTCGGCGAGGTCATACTGCGCGAGCGCCTGCAGAGCGCAGACCACCTCGCAGTAAACGATCCCAGTCGAAATCGGATCGAGCTCACCCGTCAGCATGGCCACGCCGGCTTCGTCGAGCGCTTTCAGGCCCTCGTGCACCTTGCCCGCCAGGATCTGGCAGCGCGCCGCGGCGACCCGGCCAACCGCTGCGGCGGCGGGGTCGAGTCGCGTGCCAACGTCGACCGCTTGACGCGACCACTCTGCGGCGGCACCGACGTCGCCTGACAGCAGGCGCTCGTAGCTCCGCGCCACCGCGAACCAGGCGTGCACGGGGGTGGCCTCACGGCCCTGGATCAGGCGCTCGGCCCGCGAAAGCCAGCCCCGGACCGGCGCCATCAGGGCGGTGTCGATGAGCAGGTGAAGCGCGACGCGTATCGCCGCTCCAGCAGCCGACAGGTCGTCGCCGGCCCG
Organism: Polyangiaceae bacterium; assembly: GCA_035539475.1. Lineage (GTDB taxonomy): Bacteria > Myxococcota_A > Polyangia > Polyangiales > Polyangiaceae > PMG-095. Next base: position 6,036 of record DATLIL010001143.1, on the reverse strand, counting down.
CACCGAGGCCATGTGCGCCCGCTCCCACGCTTCGATCGTGGCGTCCAGGTGTCCCGCCGCGTACGCGACCTCGGCTACCCAGGGGAGCTCGGCCTCCGGAACGAGCCCACTCGCGTCGGCGTCGGCGAGGAGCGCATGAGCTCCCTTCCAGTCTCCCCCCGCGGCCGCTTGACGGGCCCGGCGGAGCACGTCCGCGCCGCTGTCGCTCATCCCCGAACTCTATCCAGCAAATCCGCGCGGTAACCCGAAAAGTTACCGGGGTGACCCTGATGCTCACGCCTACACAGCGTGAAGAAGGCAAAAATCAACGGCGTAGAGCTCGAATACGAGGTCAGGGGTTCGGGCGAGCCCCTGCTGCTCATCGATTCCATCCTGGCGGACGGATTTGTGCCGCTCCTGGCGGAACGAGAGGTCGCCGACCGCTATCGGACCATCGTCTACCACAAGCGCGGTTGGAGGGGCAGCACCCGAGCTCCCGGGCCGGTGACCGTCGCCGAGCATGCAGCCGATGCTGCTGCTCTGCTCGAGCATCTCGACATTCCGCGAGCCCACGTCGGTGGGCATTCGAGCGGTGCCACGGTTGCGCTCCAGCTCGCGCTCGATCGGCCCGAGCGGGTTCATTCACTCGTGTTGCTCGAACCATCGCTGCTCTCGGTGCCGTCTGCGCAGGCATTCTTCGGCAAAGCCGGGCCGGCGCTCGAAGCCCATGCAGCTGGCCGCCACGAGGAGGCCTGGGCCATCTTCGTGAGCGCCGCGAGCGGCCTCGACTGGGAGCGTTGTCGCGCGCTGCTCGAGGAGCGTGTCCCGGGGATGCTCACGCGTTCGATTCGCGACGCCGACACCTGCTTCGGCGTGGAGCTCCCTGGCTTGATGCAGTGGGCGTTCGACGCCGGGAAGGCGGGGACGATCACCCAGCCGGCGCTGTCAGTGCTTGGCAGCAACACCGAGCCGCTCTGGGTCGAGGTGGATGCGCTCCTTCGCTTGTCGATGCGCAGCATCGAGAGCTGCAAGATCGAAGGCGCCGGTCACCTGCTGCACCTCGAGCGCCAGGAGCCGGTGGCTCGCGGGATCGCTGGCTTCCTCGCGCGACACCCACTAAGGTCGGGCAGGGAGGTAGAGATGCAATCGCCGACGACCGTGAACCCGAACAAGGCACTGTGGGAAAAGGGTGATTTTACCCGAATCGCTGCGACCATGCGCGACAGCGGAGAGGCGCTCGTCAAGTCAATCGGAGTCAGCAAGGGCCTCACGGTTCTCGATCTCGGGTGTGGCGATGGCACGACCGCGTTGCCCGAGGCGATGCTCGGCGCGGACGTGACGGGCGTCGACATCGCACAGAACCTGGTCGCGGCCGGAAACGAGCGCGCGAAGCAGGCAGGTCTGACCAACATCAAGTTCCAGCAAGGTGATGCCTGTAATCTCCAGGATCTGAAGGACGCGTCCTTCGATCTCGTGGTCAGCATCTTCGGCGCGATGTTCGCGCCCAAGCCGTTCGACGTCGCAAAAGAAATGGTGCGCGTCACCAAGGTCGGAGGACGGATCGTGATGGGGAACTGGATCCCCAATGATCCGACGCTGGTCGCCCAGATCCTCAAGATCAGCTCCGCCTACTCGCCGCCGCCGCCCGAGGGTTTCATCAGCCCGATGACCTGGGGCATCGAGAGCAACGTGCTCGAACGATTCGGCGCTGCAGGCATCCCCCAGGACAAGATCGCGTTCGCTCGCGACACCTACACCTTCGACTTCTCCGGGACGCCCGCCGAGTTTGTCGATGCCTTCCGCAGGTACTACGGCCCGACCATGAATGCGTTCGACGCCGCCGAGAAGAACGGTCGCGCCGACGAGCTGAGGCAGGAGCTCGAAGCGCTGTTCACGAGCCAGAACAAGAGCTCGAGCTCGACCTCCATTCCGGCGACCTTCTTGCGCGTCACGGTCTCCCGCTGAGCGCCATCAGACTGCCATCTCTTCTCTTCCGGTGTCCTCTCCGGCGGCGCGTTCGATGGCGTGGGTCAGCCGTTCCCGCTCCCTCGTGATCCACTGGCCCTTTGGGTAGTTCCGCACGAACGTTTCGATGAACTCCACGGGGTCTTCCCCGACGATCGCCCGGATCGGAGTTCCGTTCGCCGCACTCTGTTCGAAGAGGTCGATGAGGTCCCCGTAAAGCGCAGTTCCGTCGCCTCCCGTCCCGAAGTAGTTCAGGTACCGCTCCAGCGCGTCGAGCGCGGTGCGATAGCTCGCGGGAAGGCGTTTCGCGCGAGCTTTGTACTCTCGCCATTGCCTCTTCTCGCCGACCACTTTTTTGATGAACTCTGAGAACATGATCATCTGCCTTCTTCATGGAGCTGAGTCAGGCGTTCCGTGAGGAAGCTCCATGTCCTCCAGAACTCTTCGAGGTGCTCCCGTCCGCAAGCGTTGAGGGAGTAAACCTTGCGCGGCGGCCCCTTCTCGGACGGGACCTTCTCCACATCGACGAAGCCTCTCTGCTCGATCCTGACGAGCAGCGCGTAGACGGTCCCCTCGGCGATGTCGGAGAAGCCTTTTTCCCGCAGCCAAGCCGTGATCTCGTATCCGTACGCTGGTCGTCCGGAGAGGGTCGCCAGGACGATGCCCTCGAGGGTGCCCTTGAGCATCTCCGTCATCTGCGAGCCCCAGCTTCTGGACGTCGCTTTATCCGGGTTTTGTGCTGGTTTGCTCAGGCGTACCTCTCGACTACTTAGTGATACTTACTACCGGTACTTAGTATCACTCAATAGTGGTCGGCGCAAGGCTGTCCTGCGGGCGCGAGAAACACGACAACCCGTGGTGGCATGGGGCGTGCTCCGGAACGAGCCAGGAGTAGAGGCTCATGAAGCGGCTCTGGCTCGCCTTCGGGGTGGTGATCGTCCTTTCGTTCGCCGTCCTCGGCTGGACCGGCGTGCGGGTCTATCAAGAGGCTCCGCCCGTGCCCGACCGTGTGGTGACGACCGATGGGCAAGTGATCGTGCCGTCGGGACGCATCCACACGGGTCAGAACGTCTGGCAGTCACTCGGCGGCATGGAGCTCGGCTCGATCTGGGGCCACGGCAGCTACGTCGCACCGGACTGGTCGGCGGACTGGCTGCATCGTGAAGCCGACTTCATTCTGAACGAGTGGTCCAACAAGGCGCACGGCAAGCCCTACGCCGAGCTCGGAGCCGAGCAGCAGGGCGCCCTGCAGCGACGGCTCCAGGGTTTGATGCGCAACAACCGCTACGATCCGGCGACGCGCACGCTGACGATCGAGCCCGAGCGCGCGCGTGCGTTCCAGGCGAACGCCGCACACTACGCCGACGTCTTCCAGGACGGCCGCGCCGAGTACGCAATCCCGAGCGGCGCGCTCGCTGACGCCGCGAAACAAAGGGAGCTCGCGGCCTTCTTTTTCTGGACGGCATGGGCAGCCGCGACCAATCGCCCCGGTCAAGACATCACCTACACGAGCAATTGGCCACACGAGCCCCTGATCGGTAACCGCCCGACAGGGGAGGCGGTCGTCTGGACCGGGGTCAGCATCATCTTGCTGCTGGCCGGCATCGGCTTGATGGCGTTCTGGTATGCGACCCAGAAGCAGGAGCTGCCGCCCGACGACATCCCGCATGGCGATCCGCTCCTGGGTACGACGTCCACACCTTCGCAGCGCGCGGTGGTGAAGTACTTCTGGGTCGTCACTGCGCTCATCCTCGTTCAGGTGCTGCTGGGCGTGGTCACGGCGCACTACGGCGTCGAAGGCGGAGGTTTCTACGGCATTCCGCTGGCCGAGTACCTGCCGTACGTGCTCACGCGCACGTATCACCTGCAGCTGGGAATTTTCTGGATCGCGACGGCCTGGCTCGCCGCTGGTCTCTACATCGGGCCTGCCGTGGGTGAGGAGCCGAAGCACCAGCGCCTCGGCGTGAACGTTCTCTTCGGCGCCCTGCTCGTGGTCGTGGTGGGCTCGATGGTGGGTCAATGGCTGAGCGTGAACCAGAAGCTCGGCGACGACGCCTGGTTCTACCTCGGCCATAGCGGGTACGAGTACATCGACCTCGGTCGCCTGTGGCAGATCGCGCTGCTGATCGGGCTGTTCCTGTGGCTCTTCTTGATGGTGCGCGCGATCCGACCAGCGCTGCGCAGGCGAGACGAGCAGAAGCCCATCCTGACGCTGTTTCTGATCTCGTCGGCGGCCATCGCAGGCTTCTATTTCGCCGCGCTCGCCTACGGCCGCAGCACGAATCTGGCCGTCGCTGAATACTGGCGCTGGTGGGTGGTGCACCTGTGGGTCGAGGGCTTCTTCGAGGTCTTCGCCACGGTGGTGATCGCGTTTCTGTTCGCGCGCCTCCACCTGGTCAGCCTCAAGACCGCCGGCACGGCCACCGTTCTGGCGGCCACGATTTTCCTCTCCGGAGGCATCGTCGGCACGTTGCACCATCTGTACTTCACGGGCACGCCAACCGTGGTACTGGCGCTCGGCGCGGTGTTCAGCGCGCTCGAGGTCGTGCCGCTCTTGTTCGTGGGCTTCGAGGCCTGGCACAACCTCAAGCTGACCAAGACGCGGGCCTGGGTCGCGAAGTATCGCTGGCCGATCTACTTCTTCGTGGCCGTAGCCTTCTGGAACCTGGTCGGCGCCGGTCTGTTCGGCTTCATGATCAATCCGCCGATCGCGCTCTATTACATGCAGGGCCAGAACACGACGCCGGTGCACGGGCACGCTGCATTGTTCGGCGTGTATGGCATGCTGGGTATCGGCCTGATGCTGTTCTGCTTGCGAGCGCTGCGGCCCGATGAGGTCTGGCGTGAAGGCGTAGTCAAATTCGCCTTCTGGACCATCAACGGCGGCCTGATGGCGATGGTGATGCTGAGCTTGTTGCCGCTGGGTCTGATGCAAACCTGGGCGTCGGTGAACGAGGGCTACTGGTACGCCCGCAGCCCGGAGTTCATGCAAACCGGGGTCATGCAGACGCTGCGCTGGATGCGCGCCATCGGCGATACCGTGTTTGCGATCGGCACGGTGGCGCTCGTGGTGTTCGTTGCCGGTCTGACCACGGGCTGGTCCATCCGTCGAGGGCAGGCCTGGGGCTCGTCCACGGGTGGACACGAAGAGGAGGACGACGAGGGCATGCCGGGTCCCTTGCCGCAGCCGCACTGAAGGCAGGTGCGGCACCACCTTTTCCACGTTAGTAGCTCCGGCATGGACAAGAAGCCCCGAATCTTCACGACGTCGTTCGGGAGCGTGTATCCGCTCTACGTGCAGAAGGCAGCGAAGAAGGGGCGGACGAAGGAAGAGGTCGACGAGATCATCACGTGGCTCACGGGCTACACGGGTAAGCAGCTTCAGCGCGTCATCGACACCAAGGTCGACATCGAGACGTTCTTCGCCAAGGCGCCCCGGTTGAACCCGAACGTGGCGCTCATTACCGGTGTCGTCTGCGGCGTGCGCGTAGAAGAAGTCGCCGACCCGCTGATGCAGAAGATCCGTTACCTCGACAAGCTGATCGATGAGCTCGCCAAGGGAAAGAAGATGGCGAGCATTCTTCGTGGCTAGCTAGTCGTACGGATTGAAGCCCGCAGGACCACTGGCGGCGGACGGTGCTTCCCCGCCAGTGCTGACGGCTTTTGGCGGCTTCGCTGGGGACGACGTCGTCTTCACCCGAGTCGCTTCTGCGCGGCTCAAGACGATGTTGACGCTGTTGTAACTGCCGTCGAGGACCAGCGTGCGTGGGGTGTGTCCGTCGAGCTGAGCGACCAACGTGATCTTGGTTCCACGAGCCACGTTGACCGTCACTTCGCCCTGTCCAAGGCGCTGCCGGTCCTTGAAGACGGCTGCATCCGACGGCGAAATGTGCACGGTGACCGCGATCGTGTCCGCAGTTTCGGAGAGTGCCGTCTTGAAGGAGTCGGCAAGCTTGGCGGGCTCCGCTGCCGAGGTTCCGACCGCCCCGGCGCCCGGTGCTGGAGGAGAGACGGCTGCCGGGGCCGGCCCGGCAGGCGTCCGTGAAGGGGCGGCAGCTCGTGGGGGCTCGGCTACCGTGACCGGTGCGGAAG
>DATLIL010001142.1:0-3876 GCA_035539475.1 Polyangiaceae bacterium | reverse complement strand
CACCTTGCGTAGCAGACGCAACCGCAGCGACGTCTTGGTCAAGCTGCCCGGACCCGAGTCGTAGACGATGTCGCGCAGCGAGCGAGCCATCAGCAAGGTGGGCCAGGGCTGCTCGCCGGCAAACTCGAGCTCGCGGCCAGCGGCGATGGCGTTGTCGACACTGCGAAAGAGCCGTCCGCTGTCGAGATCCGCGAGCGTCAGCTCGCCGAAGCTCGAGTGCCAGAGCTCCTTCAGCTCCATGCTCTTGCCGGGCCGCGCGCGAGAAGCAGCGACTGCGCGCGTGGCGACCTCCGGCTCTGCGCCGAGGAGCAACGCCAGGGCGACGCGGTCGTGGGCCTTGTCGTCGTGAGGCAGGCGATCGAGCGCCGCCGTCTGCTCTTCTTTCGTCAGACCCGCGCGCCCGAGGATGCGCGCAGCGCTCAGCCCGAGCGTGCGATCGGGGCCGGTGAGCAGCGTCCACAACGCCGCGTTCTTGCGTGGGCGCCGCTCGAAGCCGCTCAACAGACACAACGCGCGAAAGTCGTCCTGCGGCGTCGTTCGTCCGGCGAGCGCCTTGTCGAGCAGCTTGGGTAGCTCGGCGTCGGGTGCGATCCACACCGCCGCGAGGCACGCTTCACGGCGCGCCTGCTCGTTGTTCAGCGGATCGTCGATGTAGCGCAGCAGCGGCTCGAGGCCCCGTGGGTCGCCCCACTCCGCGAGGCCCTGCGCCGCGCCCGTTCCGATGGCGCGCAGGCTCATGCCGAGGAGCGCGTTGCCCCCGGACAGCAGACCATCCATCGTGGCGTCCATCTTCGGCGGGCGCCGGCCCAGCTGCTCGCTGAGCTTCTTGAACGACTGGGCATCACGAGCCCGGCCGAGGTAACGCAGCGCTGACTGCGCGACCACCCACTGCTCGGGCAGCGGCGGCTGCTGACCCGAGGCCGGTAAAGGGCCGTTCGGGAAGGCCCAGCCGCGCAGTGGCCGCATGATGAGCTCGCTCTTCACGGCAACGAGCGCCCGCAGCGCGTTGGCGTGCGGTGACGGCAACTCGGCTAGCCAGGCGAACAGGGCGTCTTCGCTCTCGCTCCTGAGCTTGGCTCCCGCCTCCGGGTTGAGCGCAGCGAGGTCGGCGATCATGCGCGCGATGCTGACCCTCTCGTCCGTGGCCATGCGGATCTTGCGCTCCGCGTCGCTGCCACCGGCGTAGAGCTTCTGCGGGTCCTCCTTCAAGCGCTCGGCGAACAAGGGCAGTGCCCGGAGATCACCGATGTCAGCCAGCGCGAGTGCCGCGTGGGTACGAAAATGCGGGTGCGGCTTGGACTCGGCGAAAGCCACGAGCTCCGCGCCCGAGTCGAGCTCCGGGTATCTGTGTACGAGCTCCCAGGCCTTGCTGGCAGCGAGCCAGGGCTCCGCTTCGTCGGCGCGCGCCGGGCGAGGAAGGTGGCGCACGAGCTCGCCCGCCCCGATCAGCGGGGCCAGCGCGAGTGCCTTGTCGGAGTCGAGCGGAGTACGGCTCGGCGCTGGGGTCGTGATCAGAAGCGCGGCGCTGGCCACGTCGCGCACCTGTTCGTCAGCGTCGGTAGCCAGAGCCTCGAGCAGGCGCGCGTCCGCGGGCGCGCCCTTGGGAACCAGTGCCAGGACCCACTCCGCGGCGACCGCTGCTTCGGCCAGGGTAGCGTCGCCCGGCTTGACCGTGATGCGCTGCTCGAAGGCGCCGTCGACCCCGGCGCGCTGATAGATGCGGCGCGCCACGGCGGCGTCGGCGCCGGGCAGCTTGGCCAGTCGTGCGAGCTCCTCGCTCTCGAGCTCGGCGGGCCAGACCTTGCTGGGAGCCGCCGGCCGAGCGGAGGACGGCGCCGGCTGCGCGCTCGGGCGCGGGGCGGCTGGCGGCACGGGTTTGGGTTGCTGCGCGCAGGCGAGAACCAGAGGCGTCAGCGCGAGCGCGCGTGACCATCGAGAAGGAGTCCGGATCACGGCCGGCCATCCTAGCCGCCGGGCGGCGCAGACGCAGCGGCCGTTTTTCCGCGTTTGGCCAATTCGCGTAGAAATGGGCGTCCGAATGGCTTCTCGTGATGGGTCGGAGAAGGAGCGGCGATAAGATCCCGCGTGATGGCTGCGAAACAGGCTTGTTCCTGGTTGAGACTGGTTCCGCTCCTGGCCCTGCTCGTGCTGGTCGGCTGCTTGACCGCACCTGTGAAATCCGGCGGGCAGGCGCAGGCTGCGGCGCCCGAGGCCGTGCCGGCTCCGCCGCCCGGCAGCGTGGTTCTCGGTTACTCGGCGTCGTGGGTCGACGGCGTGTATCCACCCAAGGCCTACGACTACCAGGCTCTGACACACATCGCGCGCTCCTTCCTGATCCCGCGGCCAGACGGCAGCATCGGTGATAGCGGTGGCTTCTGGGACCCCGATCTCGAGCGCCTGGCCAAGCAGCACGACGTCAAGCTGCTGGCCGCCATCGGCGGGGCCGCGGAGAACGCCGACCACTGGCTCGGCATGGCGCGCAATCAAGAAGCGCGCACACGCTTCTTCTACGAGCTCGAGAAGCTCATCACGCAGCACCACTACGACGGCGTCGACATCGACTGGGAGCCGTCGGCGCTGAACGACGCCGATCAAGCGACCTTCACCGAGTTCATGGTCGCCCTTCGCGCGCGCTTTCCGAAGTGGATCATCACCACGGCGCTGGGCCCGAGCGACTGGTGGGCGCGTCACGTCTCCTGGCCGGAAGTGTCGGCGTCGGTCGATTTCATCAACCTGATGACGTACACCTTCGCCGGCGCCTGGTCCGGCTATTCAGGCCACAATGCCAACCTCTACCCGCCGAGCTCGTTCAAGGAAAACGGCGGGATCGCCGTCGCTCCGGGCATCGAGCACCTGATCACGAAGTACCGCGTGCCACCCGAGAAGATCGCGCTCGGTCTCGCATTTTACGGCACGCAATTCTCGACCGACAAGATGGGCGACACCTTCGCCAAGGACGCCGTCTACAAGGGCAACGAGATGACGCTCACCGACATCGCCGCCCTGCGCGAGTCGAGCGACTACCGCAAGCTCTGGGACGACGGCGCCCAGGCGCCGTACCTCGAACGCGTCGCCGGTGGCCACACCATCAGCTACGACGACGAGCGCTCGACGGTAGCCAAGTGCGAGGTGGCCAAGAAGCGAGGGCTCGCGGGCGTGATGATCTGGCACGTCGGCGGCGACGTGATCCGCGGCCGCACGCCGCTCCTGGATACCGTGGCCAAGGCCTTCGGTCGCCCGTCGACCGCGCCCGAGCTCGGCTATCTGCAGCACTTTTACGGTGTCCGGGCGCGCCAGACCAAGAAGCTCGCCGACGACTTCGAGCGGCAGCTCGCCGAGCTCGCCAAGCTCGACGCCGCGCGCGCTGCCAAGTACGGCGGCCTGCCCAAGCCCGCTGACGTGCTCGAGCAGGCGCCGGCGAGCGGCGCTGAAATCGAGCTCAAGCTGAGCGAGCTCGACCGCCACCTGACCCGGCTCCAGCCCGCATTGTTCAGCATCGGCCGCGAGCTCGAGTCGATGCCCGTCTCGACCAAGACGGGGCGCGCGCTACCGCTCACGGGCCCGACGCTGCGCGTCGGAGACTTCGAGAACGGCCAGCTGCAGCACGCGCTGGGCGGCCCCTGGGAGTCGAGCTTCGACCCCAACGGCCTGGGCACGACCCAGAGCCCGTCACCCCTGGCGCTGAGCCCGGGCGGCCGCAGCGGCTCGAAGAGCTTCTTGCGCATCTTCGGCCACTTCGGCAAGAGCCAGGCGCCCTGGCCGTACGCCGACGTGCGCGCCAGCTTCGAGAGCTCCGACCTCACGCCCTTTTCGGCGATCCGCTTCTGGGCCAAGGGCGACGGCAAGAGCTACGTCGTCGCGATCGTGCGCAGCGCC
>DATLIL010001141.1:0-4311 GCA_035539475.1 Polyangiaceae bacterium | reverse complement strand
CCGCCCTTGTCCAGGTGCTGGCCGGCGATCTCACCCAGCCGAACGGCGACGTGCGCGAGCTCGAGCGCGGGTTTGCGTCGCTCGTCGGCGAGCGAGGAGTGACCGCCCGGCCCACGCACCACGATCTCGTAAGACAGGACGCCGCGGTGACTGCTGGCGAAGCGACCCTCCGTGGGCTCGCACACGACGCAGAGCTCGACCTCGTCGAGCGGACGGCTGGCGAGGAACGCGTTCATGGCGTCGTTGCCGAACTCCTCGTCGCCCGAGAGCAGCACGGCGAAGTCGCGCGGGCTCTGCTGGTGCAGCGAAGCCAGCAGCGCGGCCGCGGAGCCCTTGGTGTCGGAAGCGCCGAGCCCGATCAGGCGCTCGCCGCTGCGGCGAAGCTCGAAGGGGCTGCCGCTCCAGGCGCCGCTGACGGGCACCGTGTCGATGTGCACGTTGACCATGAGCTTCGGGCGGCCGAAGCGGGCGAAGACGTAGCCGGTGGGCGAACCGCCGCGCTCGCGCGGCACGGTCTCGAGCACGAGCTCGTCGGGGGAGAAGCCCCGTAGCGCCTCGGCGCAGCACTCCAGCAACGGCTGCTCGACGCCTTCCGGATTGCGCGTGTCGAAGGCGCAGAGCTTCTCTAGCCAGCGCTCGGCGTCCATCTTACTGCCCGCCCAGGAGCCGGGCCGCGTCGAGCGCCGCGTAGGTGAAGATGATGTCAGCGCCGGCGCGGCGCATGCCGAGCAGGCTCTCCAGCAGGCACTTGTCGTAGTCGAGCCAGCCGCGCTCGGCCGCGGCGCACAGCATCGAGTACTCGCCGCTCACGTGATACACGGCCACGGGCAGCGCGCTCGCCTCGCGCACCGCCCTCACCACGTCGAGGTAGGGCAAGCCGGGCTTGACCATCAGCCAGTCGGCGCCTTCGGCCTCGTCGAGACGCACCTCGCGCAGGCTCTCGCGCACGTTGGCCGGATCCATCTGATACGTCTTCTTGTCGCCGCCGCGCGGCGCCGAATCGAGCGCGTCGCGGAACGGCCCGTAGAAGCCCGAGGCGTACTTCACGCAGTAGCTGCAGATCCCGACCTCGTGGTGTCCGGCCTCGTCGAGCGCCTTGCGGATGGCGCCGATGCGCCCATCCATCATGTCGCTCGGCGCGACCACGTCGGCCCCGGCGGCGGCCTGGGCCACGGCCATGCGCGCCAGGATCGGCAAGGTCTCTTCGTTGTCGATGCGGCCGTCGATCACGACGCCGTCATGGCCGTCGGAAGAGTAGGGGTCGAGCGCGACGTCGGTGATGACGACGAGCTCGGGCAGGTCGCGCTTGAGCGCGCGCACGGCGCGCTGGAGCAGCCCCGAGCTGTTGGCGCTCTCGGAACCGCGCGTGTCCTTGAACTCGTCGGCTATTGCCGGGAACAGGGCCACGGCCGGCACGCCGAGCTCGAGCGCTTCGCCGGCCTTCCTCACCAGGAGGTCGATGCTCAGGCGCGCCTGCCGCGGCATCGAGGCGATCGGCGTCGAGAGGTTCTCGCCCTCCTGCACGAAGAGCGGCAGCACCAGGTGGGCCGGCGTGAGCTCGGTCTCCCGCACCAGGTCACGGATGCCAGGCGAGCGCCGATTGCGTCGGGGGCGAACCAACATGGCCCGAAGGTTAGCTCGCCACGCTCGCCTCGGGAAATTTGGTTTTTGGGGGGGAACACACGCCCCCGCTCACCGCCTGCCGCTAGCGAAGCCCGACGCCTTCAGCCCGCGTCCAGGCCCTGACGCAGCGCGCCCACGAGCTTTTCGACCGCGGCGACGCGGGCGGCAGCGTTCTCCGCGGCAGCCATCACGCGCACGATCTCGGTGCCGACGACGACGCCGTCCACGCCCTGAGCGGCCACCGCGCGAGCGTTCTCGGGTGAGCGAATGCCGAAGCCGACCACCACCGGCAGCTTGACCCGCTCGCGCAGCGCCGCCGCTTGCTGGCCGGCCTCGACCAGCGGGGCCGCGCCGGTGCCGGTCACGCCGGTGACCGACACGTAGTAGACGAAGCCGCTCGCACGAGCGACCACCTTCACCTCGCGCTCGCGATCGGTGGTCGGGGCCACCAGCGGAATGAAGGCGAGCTCTTCCTGCGCGGCAGAGTCGCGCAGCACGGCGCCCTCTTCCGGCGGCAGATCGACGACCAGGAGGCCGTCGACGCCGGCTTCGCGTGCGGCCCTGGGCAGCCGGTCGTCGCCGAACGCGACGATGGGATTGAAGTACGTGAACAGCACCAGCGGCGCGTCGCTCTCGGCGCGGACCTCGCGCGCGGTGCGCAGCGCAGCCTTGAGCGAGCCGCCCTGGTGAATGGCCCGATAGCTGGCCTGGGAGATCACCGGGCCGTCGGCGGTCGGATCACTGAAGGGCACACCGAGCTCGAGCATGTCCGCACCGGCGCGCAGCGCCGCCTTGGCGCAGGCGATGCTCTCGTCGACGTTCGGCTCGCCGATGGTGAGGTAGACGACCAGTGCCGTGCGTCCCTCGGCCTTGCGTGCGGCCAGACGTTGCGTGATGCGTGCGGCGGTCATTGGCTCACTCCCAGGCGCTCGAGCAGGGTGCCGAGGTCCTTGTCGCCGCGTCCCGAGAGGCAAACCGCGAGCTGTATGGGCCGACCCAGACGCGAGCTTTCTTTTCCGGCCACGTCGCTGATGCGGGCGAAGGCGTGCGCCGTCTCCAGCGCGATCAGGATGCCCTCGCTGAGCGCGGCCTGCTGCACGGCGGCGAGCGCCTCGTCGTCGGTCGCCGAGAGGTAGGTCACGCGCTTGCTCTTCATCAGCGCGGCGTGCTCCGGGCCTACGCCGGGGTAGTCGAGCCCGGCGCTGATCGAGTGGGCTTCCTGGATCTGACCGTCGTCATCGGACAGCACCATCGTGCGCGAGCCGTGCAAGACACCGACGCGACCAGCGGTCAGCGTGGCGGCGGTCTTGCCGCTGCCGATGCCCTCGCCGGCGGCCTCCACGCCGTAAATCGCGACCGGGTCGCCCAGAAACGCGCGGAACATCCCGATCGCGTTCGAGCCACCGCCGACGCAGGCCAGTACGGCGTCGGGCAGCGCGCCGGTGGCCTTCAGGCACTGCTCGCGCGCCTCGTCGCCGATCACGCGCTGCAGCTCTGCGACCAGCAAGGGGTAGGGGTGTGGCCCCGCCGCCGACCCGACGCAGTAGTGCGTGGTGCGGACGTTGGTCACCCAGTCGCGCAGCGCCTCGTTCATCGAGTCCTTGAGCGTGCGTGAGCCGGACTCGACGGAGATGACCTTGGTGCCCAGCATACGCATGCGCGCGACGTTCGGAGCTTGTCGCGCGACGTCGATGGCGCCCATGTAGACCTCACAGGGCAGACCCATCATGGCGGCCGCGGTCGCGGTGGCCACGCCGTGCTGGCCGGCGCCGGTCTCGGCGATGATGCGCTGCTTACCGAGCTTCTTGGCCAGCAGCACCTGACCGATGGCGTTGTTGATCTTGTGCGCGCCCGTGTGGCAGAGGTCCTCGCGCTTGAGCCAGAGGCCCCCGAGGCGCTCGCTCTTCGGGTCGAGCAGACGCGCCAGTCGATCGGCGCGGTACAGGGGCGTGGGCCGCCCGACGTAGTTCGTGAGCAGCTCGCGCCACTCGGCCTGAAACGCGCTCGAGAGCACGATCGTCTGGTAAGCCCGCTCGAGCTCCTCGAGCGCCGGGACCAACGTCTCCGCGACGAAGCGTCCGCCGAATTCGTCGTAATAACCTGCTCTGGTTTCAGCCATCGTTCAACCGTTCGCTCCCTAGCCCAGCCTTGTCGAGATCGCCAGCCATCGGCAAGAGCTTGCAGCTCAGCGAGAGCGCGGTCGCCTGCGCCTTGAAGCTGCCGCCCGCATGGAACGTCGCCTCGAAGAGCGCGGCGTTGCCGAGTTGCCCGCTCTGCGCCGCTGGCCACGAAAGCCTGTATTCGTGCAGCGCCGGCTCCGCATCCTCAGGCTCGGAGATCGCCTGAAACACCAGGCTACTGCCCTCGCTGAAGGAATTGTGGACGACCAGCGCGTCGTAGCCCGGTCGCTGCTCGATCAGCAGCGGCTTGCCGTCCTCGCGCACGAGCACGCGGATCTTCGTTGCCGGTCTCGCCACGGGCTTGCCGCCGCGATCGACGCAATCGCTCGGCTCGAGATTCGAGACCACGCGCCCCGAGGGCAGCTCGCTCGCGGGCACGGCGCTGGCCCCTTCGAGACCGGCACTGCCGCAGGCGGGCAGGAGCAAGAGCACGGCGCACCACTTCACGCGCCTGCCCCACGCGCTTCACGCACGAAGCGCTTCATCTTGTCCTCGTCCTTGCGTCGCG
>DATLIL010001140.1:0-5466 GCA_035539475.1 Polyangiaceae bacterium | reverse complement strand
GCGCTAGGCCGATGCCCAGGCCGTGACGGCCACGGCGGTTATCGCGCTCGGCCTGGAAGAACATCTCGAAGATATGAGGCATTTGCTCGGCGGTGATACCGATGCCCGTGTCCGCGACGGTGATGGTCAGCTGATCGTCGTCGCGCCGGGCGGTCAGCGCGATCGAACCACGCTCCGGGGTGTAGCGCGAAGCGTTCGTCAACAGGTTGCCCAACACCTGCACGAGGCGCACCGCGTCGGCGTCGAGCTCGATCGGCTCCTGCGGGAACTCGATCGACAGCGTCTGGCCCTGCTTGTCGATCAGGTAGCGGCTGGCTTCCACCGCGCCGGCGACGAGCTCCGCGAGCCGCACGCGCGCCTTGCGGAGCTCGAGCTTGTCTTGAGAGATCCGCGCCACGTCCATCAGATCGTCGATCAGCCTCGTCAGGTGCGCGACCTGTCGATTGACGATCTCGCATGCGCGAACCGACTCCGGGCCGCCCCCGCCGCGGTTGCGCAACAGGAACATGGCGTTGATCACCGGCGCCAGAGGATTGCGAAGCTCGTGCGCTAGGGTCGCCAAGAACTCGTTCTTCCGCCGATCGGCTTCGACCTGCTCGGTCACGTCGCGCACGTAACAAGCCAGGCCGTCGGGGGTGGGAAAGACGTCGTATTCATAGTGCGCGCCCCTGTCGTGGTCGAAGACCTCGAGCTTGACCGGGACGCGCTCGACCATCGCACGGCGCCACTCGCTCTCGACTGCAGGGCTGGCTTTTGGAAGCACTTCCCAACAGCTGCGGCCGACGAACTGCTCCCTGGATTTGCCGCTGATACGCTCGGCGGCGGCGTTCACGTAGGTGACGCGCCAGCTCGGATCACAGGCAACGAAGCCGTCGGTCATGCTCTCCAGAAAGTGTGCCAGCCGATCGCGGTGCGCACGTTCGGCGCGCGCGGCATCGGCCTCCTGGCGCGAAACGATGCCCCCCGTTCGCCAAACCATCATCGTGAACACGATGATGAACGCCAGCACGAGCAGGGCGCGCCCGAACTCCAGGTCGTAGAAGCCCAGCCGTTCGCCCTGCAGGCGCAGCAGCATGAGCAGCGGAGGGATCAGCAGCGCGGCGGGCAGAAGGCGGCGCACCAGCAAGGCACCGCTGTCGCCCGCGATCAGGCGACCGGCCAGGCCCACAGTCGGGCGCGACAACATCAGGCCGAGCGCCAGCAGCTGCAACGCCACAGCCGTGGGCATGGAGATACCAGTGAGGCGGGCGATGCCAAACAGCTGCCTGGCATTGAACAGATAGCCGAGCACGGGGATCGAGGCGATCACGAGCACGCACAGCGCCAGGATCTGGAACAGCGGAAGGCCGGCCTGCACCGGACGCCGGCTCACCAGCATTCCCAGAGCGAGGAGTGACAGACTGAACGAAGCCACGGGCCCCATCCGATTGGGGCTTTGCGTGGCGGCCGCTCCGGAATGCTCGTGGAACAGTAACTGGTCGATGCCGAGGTCCCAGCCGAAGACATGCTGCGAGAGGGTCGCGATGGCGATGACCCCGACGACGGCCGCGCAAGACAGCACGGCGACTCTCTGCCTTGCCGTGGCCAGTCTGCCCAGGGTGCCGAGGGCGACGGCCACCCCGAGCAGTGCGATGCAGACCGCGGTGTTGGCCTTCATCGTGATACCCGCGAAGATGCTGCCCTTCAGCGGATCGCTGCCGGTGGCCCAGCCGATCAGCACCGTCAAGCCAATCAGAGCCGCGCCCACGCTCGAGACGACGCTCGCCCAACGCAGGCGGTTGGCCAAAGAGGTCTTCGACACCGACGCAGAACTTATTACGCGGAGCCACGAGCGGCCACTCGTCCACCGCTGATCGGCTGAGGCAATTTGGCGCAGTTACCTAATCGCCTCACTCGGACCGAGGCGAGTAGAAGAAACTTTGAAGCAATCGCAGGCAGCGCGTTCAACCTGCAGCGAGCACCACGCGCGTGACCTCTGGCGGCGCGCCCAGCCGTGCCGGGGGTCCGACCACACCGAAGCCGCGGTTCACGTACAGCCGCGAGCCCTTCGAATCATAGGAGCCCGCCACCCAGCCGTTCTTCAGTACCCAATCGGCGGGGCGCACGAGCGGATTGATCTGGCCGCCATGTGTGTGGCCGGAGAGCTGGAGCGCGACCTCACCCGCCGCGTCTTCGAAGTACGAAGGATTGTGGCAGAGCAAGATGCGGGACAAACCGCGGGCCTGCTCGGGCAGCGAGGCGACGGCTGCGCCGAGATCCGGACCACCGCCGTAGCGGGTGGCCCACACGTCGTCGACGCCGAGAAGGGCAAAGCCCCGGTCGCCGCCGATGACGAGGCCCTGGTTACGCAGCACCTTGGCGCCGCCCGCCCGCAGCGCCGCGACCGTTGGGTCCACTCCGGCATAGAAGTCGTGATTCCCGGTAATGGCGACGACGCCCTCGCGCGCGAGCGGGGCGACGCGTCGCACGAAGCGGCCGAGCAGCGGTGCCATGCGCGCGTCGAAGTCGATGAGGTCGCCCGTCAGTACGATGAGGTCGGGCCGAGCGCGACGGAGCAGATCTTCGGCGGCGGCGAGCTCCGCCTCACCCACGAACTGACCGATGTGCACGTCCGACAGCTGCGCGATGGTGAAGCCGTCGAGCGAGCGCGGCAGCCCCGGCAAGCGCAGCGGTAGGTCTTCGATCGCGTAGTCGTGACGACCGGCGAGCGCGCCGTAGAGAGAGCTCGAGCTCGCGATCATGAACGCCGAGCCGGCCGCGGCTTGGCCGAGGAACGTACGACGCGGGAACTCGGGCTGCGGTGCTTCCGTCGTGACGGTGGGCATGGGCTCTTGCCGGCGTCGCTGCCACAGGCGGCGAGCGATCAGAGCTCCGTCCGCAAAGAGCAGCAGCACGGCGGCCAGGAGCACCGTGAGCTGGACCATGGAGCCGGTAGCGATCAAGCCGCTGAGCGGCACGCCCGGCCACACCCTGTAGAGCAGGCGACCGCCGATCATCGCGACGAGTGAGGCCGCGAGTCCGACCGCTGCCCAGCGCTTTACCCGCGCCGAGAGGGTGAACGCCTGCGTCACCCAGCTCAGCACGTAGCGATTCAGGAGAAAGAGCAGCAGCGCCAGCGCGGCGAAGAACAGCGCGAAGGTGAGGCCCAGCATCCGAGAACCAAGACCTAGAACCAGAGTCGGCCTTTGGCCATTCCCTGGCTGCTCGGCTCGCAGAAATGCCCCAAGCCGATGCTATTTGGTGACGACTCGCCGGGTGCGCTCCCGTCGTCCCAGCGCCCAGAGGCCGAGCGCCGCGAGGGCGAGCCCCGCGCCGATGCCGATCAGGAGCCCGCCCGCGACCCCGGCGCCGAGGCGCTGGAAAATCTGTCGGCCGATCATGTACAGGCCAAGGAACAACGGGAAACCCGCGGCGATGAGCGCCAGGATGCCCACTCCCAGGCGCTGGTTGCTCGCGTAGGCGCTGCCGACGAGGACCTCGATGAAGGCCGCAGTGAGCAGGACGCTCGCGATCATGACGCCGGTACTGCCCTGCAGGGCGACGATCCCGGCGATGGTTACCATGGCGCTGCACGCCGCTGCCGTGGCAGCAAGCCGCCATCTGTCAGGGAGCTCACGCATCCGAAGCGATGATGCATACCGCGAGCCACGCCGGCCTTCGCGGAAAGGCCGATCAAGGGACGGGAACGTGAACACTCTTACCTTACAGCGCAGGACCGACCTGGAACCGGTTCCCGATGCTGCATCGCGCCGTCACCAGCCGACAAAGACCAATGATTTCCTTTGACAGGCGCGGGCCGTCCACATAATCACGCGGTGCTAACGCTACCAGCGAGGGCCCTGACACCGATGGTACGACAACGTCTTGCGCGCGCCGTCACGTGCGCCTGTTTGCTGCTCGGTCTGGTTTCTTGCCGCCGCGAGCAGCGCGAGAGCGCGGGCAGCCTGCCCCGGAGCGAGACGCTCTACGTGGGCGGCCGGCAGTGGGGTGAGCCGTCGTCATTCAACCCGCTCCTGGGCTGGATGGACTGGCCGGCGATGCCGGGCGTCAACCTGCTCTACGAGAGCCTGTTCTACTTCGACATGCTGAGCGGCAAGCTAGAGCCGCTGCTCGCCAAGTCCTACACGCAGACGGACGAAGCGATCACGGTCGTGCTGAACGAGGGCACGCACTGGAACGACGGCAAGCCGCTCACGTCCGAGGACGTCAAGTACACCTTCGACCTCGGCAAGCGCTTCAAGAGCGTGCCGGTGGCGCCAGTCTGGAGCTACCTCGAGGAGGTCAAGGCCCCCGACGCGAGCACGGTCGTGTTCGTGATCGACAAGACGCAGAAGAACCCGCTGGTGGTCCTCGATGCGCTGCAGGACATCCGCATCGTGCCCAGGCACGTGGTCGAGCCCGAGCTCGCGCGCTTGAAGGACGACATCAACGAGTTCAACAAGCTCAAGTTCGACAAGGACCCGGTCGGCTCCGGCCCCTACCGCCTGCACTCGTTCAGCAGCGAGAAGGTGGTCACCATGCGCGACGACGCCTACTGGGGCATCAAGTCGCTGTACGCCGGCAAGTCGCCCGCACCGAAGTACATCGTTCACCCGATCTACAAATCGAACGACCACTTCAGCGTCGCGCTGCAGCAGGGCCGGCTGGACGCCTCGTCCACGTTCGTGCCGCGCATCTGGCTGAAGCAGAAGAAGGGCGTGCAGAGCTGGTACCAGAAAGAGCCGTTCTTCATTCCCTCGGCCGTGCCGATGCTGTTCGTCAACGCGACCAAGAAGCCCCTGGACGACGCGCACATGCGCCGCGCGATGGCGTTCTCGATCAACTACCGCGACATCCGCGAGCTGGCGGTGTCCGGCTACAGCGAGCCGCTCCAGCCCGGGTTGATCCTGCCGTTCGGGCTCGAGGCCAAGTACTACAACGAAGAGGACGTCAAGCAGTACGGCGCCACCGTCTTCGATCCGGAGCGCGCCAAGGCCGAGCTCAAGGCCGGCGGCTACCAGCCGGTCTGGGACGCGGACGGCAAGCTGATCGAGACGCGCGACAAGAACGGCCAGAAGCTGCCCACGATCACCGTCCGCTCGCCCACCGGCTGGAGCGACTGGGAGTCGATCGTGCGCATCGCCGTCAAGGGCATGCGCGACGTCGGCATCGACGCACGAGAGCGCTTCATCGACGCCAGCATCTACTGGGGCGCGCAGGCCACCGGTGAGTTCGATCTGATCATGATCACGCCGGCCTCGGCGCCCACGCCGTCCAAGCCGTGGTCGCGCTTCGACGCGGTGGTGAGCACCAAGGATTTCTTGCCGCTGGGCGACAAGATGTACAAGAACATGGGTCGCTTCAACGACCCCAAAGGCGCGGCCTACGAGAAGCGCTTCGACGAGCTCCTGAACCTGATCCCCAAGCTCAAGAGCGAAGAGGAGCTCAAGGCCGCCTACCGCGAGCTCAACGTGCTCTACATGAAGC
>DATLIL010001139.1:0-11904 GCA_035539475.1 Polyangiaceae bacterium | reverse complement strand
ATCGTTCACCGTCGTCCGCCCTCCCCCCTTCTTGAGCAGGAACCATGCCCGTTGCCTCGGGTCCGACTATCGGGGTTTGTTCGAGAGAAACGCTGCCGTGTCCGCGTCCGCGGACACGCTCAGGGCCGTGAGCGGGTGCCCGCGGACACGGCCGGGGCCTCGAGGGCGTGAGGCTTGGTCCGGGCGAGGATGACGACGCCGATCAGGCCGGACGCGGCCGTCAGCGTGAGGTGCACGCAGTAGCTGACGAACGCGAACACGGCGCCGGCGCCGAACACCGTGGATTCGGGGAAGAACATCGCCAGGCCGAGGTAAACGGCGAGCTGGTAGGTGCCGAAGAAGCCCGGCCCGCTGGGGATCAGCGTTCCGATGCCCATCACGCCCAGGATCACGCCCGCTTCGGCGAAGGTGGCGCTGACGCCCGCGCCTCGCAGCAGGGCCCAGGTGGCGCTCAGCGTGAACACCCAGTAGAGCACGCTGTCGCGCACGAAGGCGCCGGCGTTGCGCGAGGGCAGGAATTTGAAGCCGTCCGAGAGCCGCTCGACGCGCAGGCTCATCCAGTCCGCGAGCTTGACCGAGACCAGGCCGACGGTGACGTGCACCAGGCGCCGTGCCAGGGCGCGCCAGCGATAGAACACCGCCATCGAAATCAGCGCTCCGGCGAACATCGCGGCGCTCAAATAAGCGGCCTCGGGCACTGCACCGACGGGCAACGCGAGCTGGCCCAGGTGATCGGGCAGCTGGGGCAGCGGGTCCGACAGCACCAGGCTGGCGATCAGGAACAGCGTGAGCACCAGCCCGTCGATGATGCGCTCCGCGGCGACGGTGCCCGTGGCCTGGAAGAAGGTCACCTCGCCGTCCTCGGCCAGCAGCCAGGGCCGCACGATCTCGCCCATGCGCAGCGGCGCGAAGAAGATGGCCGTGAAGCCGACGAGTCCGATGGCGAACACGCGGGCGCGCGAGATCCCGGGAGCGATCGGCCGCAGCAGGTAGATCCAGCGGTAGGGCCGGAGCGCCGTGGCCAGCGCGACGAACACGAAGTACGCCACGACCGACCACGGGCTGACGAGCGAGAGCGCGTCGCGATCCGGGACGATCGGCAAGCCCCCGCGCTGGAACACCCAGATGAAGCCCGCGGCGATGAGCAGCGAGGCGACCAGCTTGGCTCCGGCCGAACGCAGTCGCGTTCGGGGCGCCTTTGCCGGGGCGTCTGAGGGCAGGGGGGAGCTCACGGGCGGCGCACTGTACACCCGAGTCCAGGCCTGCGCCGCCGCGTGAAGGCCATCCTGTTCGCCCTGTCGGCCGTAGAGCCGGGCTCGGCTTGAGGCCGTTCCAGGGGCTATGCTACCCCCCTCCCCGAGCCCCCCATGGCCGAACCCGCTGACAAGTACGACCTGACCGTGGTCGTCCCCTGTTTCAACGAAGAGCTCAACATCCCCGAGCTCACCGACCGCGTGCTCCGTGTCTTCGACAACGGCAAGCTCACGGGAGAGCTCGTGCTGGTCGACGACGGCTCCGCCGACGGAACCGCGCGGGTGATCCGCGAGCAGATGCAGCGCGACGCGCGCGTCGTCGGTCAGTTCCACCCGGCGAACAAGGGGCTGGCGGCGGCCTGGCGCACGGGAGTGGACGCCGCGCGCGGCACCCACGTGGCGGTGCTCGACGCGGACCTGCAGTACCAGCCCGAAGACGTGCTGCGGCTCTACCGCACGCTGGTCGATCACAGCGTCGACGTGGCGCAGGGCTGGCGTAGCTCGGTCGGGCGCGAAAAAGGGCGCCGCTACTACCTGTCGCGCGGCTTCAACTCGCTGTTGAACAGCGCCTTCGGCATGAAGCTGAACGACAACAAGTCCGGCTTCGTGTGTTGCGCCAAGGAGGTGATGCAGGATCTCCTCACTTACCAGGGTGATTACTACTACTGGCAGTCCTTCATCATGGTGGCGGCCCACGCCAAGGGCTACTCTTACCGCGAGGTCGAGACGCTGTTCGACAACCGCAAGCAGGGCGTGTCGTTCCTCGAGAAGACGGCTTACCGCGCTGCGGCGCGCAGCTTCGTCGACCTGGGCAAGGCCTTCTGGGAGTACCGCATCCACCGCCGGCCGAGCGACGTGAACCGCCAGTTCCTCGAGAAGCACCAGGTCACGCTGCCCGAGCCGCCCTCGCGCAAGGCGTATCCGGCGCGCTGGCGCTCGTACATGGCGTCGTTCGAGCAGACACACTGGCTCATCACGCGCGACGTCGAGCACTACTACGAGACCCTGAACGCCACGCAGTGGCTCAAGGCCGAGCAGATCCGCGAGCTTCAAGACGAGAAGCTCCGGCGTATGGTGCGCCACGCCTACCGCAGCGTGCCCTACTACCGCGCGCGCATGCAGGAGCTCAAGCTCAGGCCCGAGGACATCCGCGGGCAGGAAGACCTGCACCTCTTACCGTTCTTGACCAAGGACGACGTCCGCCGTCACCTCCATTTCGACATGCTCGAGGAGGGCGTGTCGCACGCCGATATCCTGCGCATCAGCACGTCGGGCAGCACCGGCGAGCCCTTCGTCTGTTACGCCGATCGCTCGCAGCTCGAGTTCCGCTGGGCCGCCACCCTGCGCTCTCAGGAGTGGACCGGTTACCGCTTCGGCGATCCCACCGTGCGGCTCTGGCACCAGACGATCGGCATGTCGAAGTCGCAGGCGACCAAGGAGCACGCCGACGCGTTCTTCGCCAACCGCACGTTCATCCCCGTCTTCGAGATGACGGACGCCAAGCTCGAGGAGATGGTGCGCCTGATCGAGCGCGTGAAGCCGGTCCTGATCGACGGCTACGCCGAGGCCTTCGACTTCCTGGCTCAGTTCATCGAGGCGCGCGGAGGCCTGGATTTCAGGCCCAAGGCGCTGATGTCGAGCGCGCAGACGCTGCCGCGCAAGAGCCGCGAGGTGATCGAGCGAGCCTTCGGCTGCAAGGTCTTCGACAAGTACGGCAGCCGCGAGTTCTCCGGCCTGGCCTACGAGAGCGACGCGCACAACGGCCACCTGATCGTGGCCGAGGGCTACATCGTGGAGCTCCTGGTCGACGGGCGTCCGGCCATGCCCGGCGAGGTCGGCGAGATCGTGATCACCGACCTCAACAACTACTGCATGCCGTTCATCCGCTACCGCATCGGCGATCTGGCAGAAGCGGTGTCACAGGAGCCCTCGACCTGCGGGCGTGGACTGCCGCGCATCGGCGATATCCAGGGGCGCGTGCAGTCGATCATCCAGGGCACCGACGGGCACTTCGTGCCGGGTACGTTCTTCGCTCATGCGCTCAAGGAGTACGACTACGCGATCAAGCGCTTCCAGGTCGTGCAGGACGAGCCGGGCGCGATCCAGTTCCGCGTCGTCAAGGGCGGGCGCTACTCGGACGACACGCTGGACGAGGTCAAGTCGATGATCCGCCAGTACCTCGGCGACGGCCTGCGCATCGACGTGGAGTTCGTCGACAACATCGAGATGGTGCGCACCGGCAAGCGGCTCGCCAGCGTCTCCAAGCTGCCCATCGACTTCCAGAAGCGTGGCCTGAAGCGCGCCGCGGCCAGCCCGAACGAATGACGGCAGGGGTCGGTCGCATCCTGGTCACCGGATCGCAGGGCTTCGTCGGCAAGCATCTGCGGCGCGCGCTCGAGGCGCGGGCGCTCGAGGTCGTGGGCGTGGACAAACCGGGCTCGGGCGCGGAGATCGAGCAGGATCTGAGCGATCCCACCTTCGACGCCGCGGGCCTCGCCGAGCGCTCGGGGCCGGTCGGCGGCGTGATCTACATGGCCGCCACCATCACGCGCGGCTCAAGCGTGGACGCGGCGGCGCGCGCCAACCTGCGTGCCATCGCCGACTCCGCCGTGGAGACCTTCGAGGCCTTTCATCGTCGCTCGCCCGGCGCGCATTTCGTCTACTGCTCGACCTACAAGACCTACGGCCCGGCCGAGAGCTTGCCGATCGATCCCGAGCGCCCGCCGCAGCGTCCCGATCCCCACTCCTATGGCTGCGCCAAGTCGCTGGCCGAGCGGCTCCTGGCCATCGCCGCGGCCCGCTCTGGTGCGCGCTACGCCGTGGTGCGGCCGACCTGCATCTACGGACCGGGCCAGCACCTGCACAACGCGATTCCGCTATTTTTGAGCGCGCTCTGGGCCGGCAAGGCGCCGCGCGTGTTCGGTTCCGGCAATGACGTGCGCGACGACGTGCTGGCGCCCGATCTCTCGTATTGCCTGGTCGAGGCTTGCCTGCGCCGGGCGACCGGCGCCTTTCACGCGGGCGGCGAGCAGGCGCGCTCGATTCTCGACGTGGCGCGGCTCTGCTGCCAGGCCGTGGCCGAGCTCGGCGGTCCCTCCGGGCTCGAGCCCGAGCTCGATCCGAGCAAGCCGCCCAAGTGGTGGCTCGATCAGACCTTCGACCTCGAGCGCTCGCGCGCGCTGCTCGGCTACCGGCCGACGCCCTTGCTCGATGGTCTCAAGGCCGAGGCGCTCTGGATCAAGGACGGCGGCGCGGCGGAGCGTTCCGTCGCCTTCATGGAGCCGAGGCTGCCATGAAGATCGTGGTTACCGGCGCGAGCGGGCACCTGGGCGGCGTGTTTTGCGCGCAGGCAGCCCGCGCTGGTCACGACGTCGTGGCTCCTTCGCGCGCTGTCGCCGACGTGACCCAGGAGTCGGCGGTCGACGCGCTCGCGGCTGAGCTCGGTCCGGACGTGGCGCTCGTTCACCTGGCGGCGTGGCATCCGGAGAGCACCGCCTCCACCGGCCCGGAGCAGCGGCGCCGGCTGCTCGAGAGCAACGTACAGGGCACGATGCGCGTGCTCGAGGCTGCGCGGCGCGCCGGTGCGCGCGCCGTCGTCTACGCCTCGACGTTCGAGGTCTATGGCGACGTCGACGATCGGCCCATCACCGAGTCCTCGCGCCTGCAGCCGCTGACCGACTACGGCGCGACCAAGCTCTGCGGAGAAGATCACCTGATCTCCTTCGGCTACGAGCAGAAGACGCGCGTGGTGGCGCTGCGCATGCCGGCCATCTACGGTCCCGGCGAGAAGACGCCGCGCGCGCTGCCGAATTTCCTGAAAGCCGTCGCCGCCGGAGCCTTGCCCGAGATCCACGGCGACGGCTCCGACCTGCGTGACCAGCTCCACGTCAGGGATGCGGCCCTCGCCCTCCGCCTCGCGCTCGAGCGCGACGCCAGCGGCATCTTCAACGTCGCCGACGGCGCCGAGCACTCGATCCGCGAGCTCGCGCTGCTCGCCGTCGAGCTCGCCGGTCTGGACGGCGCACCGCTCGAGCGGCCGCGCGTGAAGCCGCGCCGCGATTACCACATGAGCATCGACAAGGCGCGGCGCGAGCTCGGCTTCGAGCCCGCCGTGACGCTGCGCGACGGCATGGCCGAAGAGCTCGCCTGGCTGCGCGCGGCGCGCTGACTCGTTTGACGGCCCCCGGCCGGCCTGCGAGGCTTGGCCGCATCGATGTCCCCGCTCCTGGCGATCCTCGATTGCCCCGCCTGTCAGAAGAACCAGGGCCTCGTGCCGCAGTCATTTTCCGGGCGCGAGTACCTGGCCTGCGCGACGTGCTCGTTCTGGTACCCGATCGAGGACGAGGTCGTGGTCCTGCTCATGCCGGAGCGCAATCCGGGCGGCCTGCGCCAGCCCGTGGGCGCGCCGGCGCCGCTCGCGCTCGCCCGCCGGGACGCGGAGTGCGTCGACATGAAGGCGCTCATCTACTCGTACTACGCGCGCATGCACGAGTTCGGCGACGCGTTCGACGTTCATGCCGAGAGCGTCGTGGTGGACATCGGTTGCTCCACCGGATCGCTCGCCGCGTGGCTGAGCCCCGCTCAGACTTACATCGGCTTCGACCTGTCGTTCCAGTCGGTGCGATTTGCTCGCCGCGCCACCGGTCAATTCTTCGTCCAGGCCGACGCCGAGCGCCTGCCGATCAAGACGGGCTCGGTGCCGTTCTTCACCTCGCGTGAGGTGATCGAGCACGTCGACGATCCACTGGCCGCGGTGCGCGAGCTCTGCCGCATCGGCCAGCGCGGGGTGATCGTCGTGCCGACGCTCGACTTTCCGTTCTTCTACGATCCGCTCAACTGGGTGCTCGTGCGCCGCGGCCGTCGCGCCAAGTTCGGCATCTACGGTTACGGTCACAACCAGCTGCGTGACATCGCGGGCTGGCGCGAGCTCGTGCGAGCCGGCGGCCTGGAGGTCCAGGACGAACACCCGATCGGCACGGGGCTGTTCCTGAACGCGTTCGACGTCGTCTGGCACAGCCTGTTTTCGTGGCGAGAGTTCGACAATCTCCCGCGTCGCGGCGTGCCCATCGACCTCGCGCGCAAGGCCTTTCCGCTAGAAAAGCTGCTGCACCGCCTGGACGGACCGCTGCTGCCGCGAGGTGCCGTCTCCCACGGTTTCGCCGTGCGACCGGCGAGCTAGTTCCGCGGCTGGCAGAGGAAGCAGGCGTGCAGGGGCGCGGCCAGGAAGGGCGCGATGCGGCGCTGGCTGACGTGGAACTCGCGCTCCAGCAGGCGCTGGAACTGCCACGGCCACCACTTGTGCAGGTGGTAGTGGTCTCCGCCCCACTGGATGCGATCGCGCAGCACCCAGCCGACGGGCGTGACCTTGAGCAGCTGCTTGGCGCGATCGATCACGGGGTCGATCGGCACCGTGATCACGGCGTGACCGGATGGAACGAGCAGACCGCGCAGCGTGGTCAGGATCTCTTCCGGATTCGTGGTGTGCTCGAGCACCTCGGTGCAGATGATGCGATCGAAGCTCTGCTTGGGCAGGCCCAGCTGCTCGATCTGCCCCTTGTGGAAGGTGACGTCGTAGCCGGCCAGGTTCTTCTTCGCCGTATCGAGGTAGATCTGCGAGACGTCGACCGCGGTCAGCTTGGCCTCGCGGAACATCTTCAGCACGTGGCCGCCGCCCGAGCCGACCTCGAGGATGCGCAGGCCCGGTTTGCTCTGCACCATCTCGCGGATGATCGAGAGCCGGCGCTCCTGGATCCAGCGGATGGCCCAGGGGGAGCGCGAGTAGTAGTCGTCGATCGGGTGCTCGCGAGCGAGCTCGTCGTTGAGCGCTTCGACTTCTGCGGCCGTCTTCGGCCATTCCTTGGTGGTTTCGCCGCTGTTCAATGCTTGCTCCGGCTCAGGGTCGAATCTCGACCGCTTCCAGATGGAAATAGGTACGCCGATCGACGCGCAGACGCACGTAGCGCGCCTGTTGCGGCGCGAACTCGGCCGTCCAGTCGTTGAAGGCCGCGTCTCGCCGCGCGACTTGCTTCCACTTCTTGGCGTCCGGCGAGACCTCCACTATCAGCGGAATCGCTCGATCGGCGGCGCCGTCCGTGCGGTTCTTGACGAAGACCTTGGAGAACGTGGTGGGCGCGCCCAGGTCGAACTCGACCCACGGGCTCGTGTCTTCTTTGGTGTGGAAGAAGATGTCGGTCTTCATCGTGCCGCAGGTGTGCAGCATGGTGTTGCACTCGGCCCAGATCGAGCTCGCCTTCCACGGCTTGCCGGCGGCCAGGTTCACCGGCGTCGACAGCGCGCGCACGCTGTAGATGCTGACACCTGTCAGCACACCGAGCAGGACGAGAAAGCTGCCGAGGCGCAGCAGGCGCTGGAACTTTAGCTCGCGCACGGTGTGCTCGGCCGGCTCGCTGACGTAGAGGGCGCTGTGCGCCAGGCTACGCAGCTCGTCGGCCAGGCGTTGCTGGTCGCCTTCCGACATCTCGGCGAAGGTTCTGAAGTCACCGTCGACGAACAGCCGCTCGAGCTCGTCGCGGGTCTCGCTCTGCGACGGCAGCTTCAGCTTGTCGTCGGAGAGGGCGCAGCGCCACAGCTCCGCGAACGAGGGGCTACCCGCCTCGGACGCGGCCAGCGCCGACAGCGACCAGTAGATGGACTCGCGATAGAGCTCGGCGGCGAAGTTCTTGCCGCGGCCCGAGCGTAGCGGCTCGTAGCTGTCGAAGACGCGGTCGGCGAGCTCGCTCGCTGCACGCCCCCGGCGCACGAGCTCGCGCACGTGCGGGGCGCGGCCCTCGCGTAGCCCGGAGCGAGCATCACGCAGCGCGTGGCGGCGCGTGAGCCACTCCCAGAAGCCACGCCGCTTGGGTTTGACCTCGGCGGGCGGGGGCGCCAACGCCGCGGCGGGCGCCTGCTCGGGAGCGTCTTCCGGGGGCGCGGCGGGCGCCGTGGCCCCGGCGGTTTCAGCCGTCTGCGGAATCTGGTTTTCCACTGCGCTTCTGCTTCTTTTTGCGCGCCAGGCCGAGATCGACCAGGGCCTGGTGCGTTGCCTCGGACTCGAGACCTTTGCGGAACAGGTAGAAGGTCTTGTCGTACTGCTTCACGAGCCCGTAGTCGTTGCGGTCGAAGGCGGCCGCCAGCACTTGCGGGTTCATGATCCCCGAGCGGCGCACCAGGAGGTAGGTCGCGTCGCCGTGGTGATCCTTGAGCGTGAAGACGTCGGTGCGAGCGGCCACGTGTGGCACTTCCATCTCGGTGGCGGCCACGCTGGCGCCTTCTGGGATCAACGCTGCCAGGCCCTTCAGGCCCTCGTAGTCCTTGCGGTCCTTGTTGGACTCCGTGAAGTTGACGCCCAGAAAGCCGCCGACGAACGTGTTGTGCTGCAGCACGGCGCCGAACACCATGCTGTGAGCGCTGACGGCGAGCGCCAGCGCACAGACCGCGCCGCGCCGGCGCTCGGCGCCGAATTCCTGCCCCACTACGCGCAGGCCGAGCACGGTGGCGGCGAATACGTAGGGGACCCAGTGCGTGGTGTACTGGAAGGCGATGCTGACCGTGGGCGCGTAGCCGGTGGTCATCAGCGTGAAGAAGAAGCCCGGGATCGCCAGCCACATCAGCAGCCAGCGGCGCATCGGCAAGAAGGCCAGCGGCGCGAACAGATGCAGGAAGTAGATCAGCTTCTGCTCGCGCAGCAGCGTCGAGAAGAAGTACGCGGGGTTGACCAGGATGGTCTGCACGACCCCGCCGTAACCGCTGCTCCCGGCAGGCTGGAGCTCCTTGTAGATGTCGGCGAACCACCAGGAGCCGGCGCGCGGCATGATCACGAACTTGACCAGCACGAACCAGCAAAGCGAGGCGAGCGCCAGGCCGATGCCGAAGCGCACGCGGTAGCCGGAGAGGATCAGGAAGATGCCGAGCACCGTCAGGCCGACCGAGACGTCCTCGCGGTGGGCCCACAGGATCGGCACCACCAGCATGGCCCACTTGATGCGGTTGGTGGCGAGCAGCCAGTAGAGCGTGAAGTGGAACGGCAGGGCGACCGGAAGCTCGTGATAGTCGTAGAAATTCGGCCCGTGCAGCGGGGCGTAGAGCAGGTACGCCAGCGCCACCACGACGGCCGACCAGCGCGGGATCTGGCTGCGCGCGAAGAGGTAGAGCGGGATGGCGGCGATGCCGATCATCACTGACTGGTAGATCAGCAGCACTTCAGGGCCAGGCTTCAGCGCGTAGATCGGCAGCCACAGAAACATCGCGAAGATGGCGTGGCCGGCGAAGAAGTGCCCGCCGTCGGGCCCGAACAGCACGGTCGAGCGGAACGGGCTGCCGTGCAGCGCGTTGTAACACCAGTTGACGTTGATCCCGAGATCGAAGCCCGCCGTGCCGAAGCGGCGATGGTGCAGGAGCGTGTAGTACGAGAAGTAGATGGCGTAGGCGAGGGCCGCGACCACCACCACGATCGTTGGCAGGTGCGGGCGCAACCTGGCGGCGAAGTGGTTCTGGGCGATGCCCTCGAGCACGTAGTCCGGGATGGCGCGGAAGCTGCGTGTGAACAGTCGCTCGGCCACCAGCGTGACGACGCCGAGCAGCATCAAGAAGGTGAGAGGCTGAGCGCTCCAGGCTCGGTACGAGAACAGGACGGGGAGGAGCCCCGTGAGCGCCAGCGGCGTTGAGATCTTGCCCGCGCGGTCCACGGCGTCGAGCCCAGGCATGCCGCGGGTCAGCCCAATCAGTCCTGCGAGGGCCGGCAGGAGGGCGCCGATCAGCATGCTGAGCAAGATCAGGTTGCGGACCGGGAACGGACCCGTGTTCGAGAGCAGAAACTGGGTGGGGTCGGGCAGCGAGGAGAAGCCGACGCAGAGTCCGACCGAAGCTCCTGCCAGCGCCAGGCTCGCCAGGGCCAGCGCTGCGCGGGCGACATGAGGACCGCTCGGCCACCAGCGCGGCACGAGGCGCGATCGCGGGACGAGGGTCGGGGAGGCGCTCACCATCGGGGGGGCAGAACCGTACCTAACTGCTGACCCGTCCTCAAGTAAGCGAGGCCTGGAATAGCGGCAGCGCCAGCCGGAAGGCGGGCTCCGCGTAGAACCGGTGGCCCTCGCGTCCCACGAAGAGGCGCAGCCGATCTTCTGCGCGGGCGGCCCGGTAGATCTGCCGTACCCGGCCATAGGCTCGGCGCAGGCCGCGGTACGGGAAAATCGGGTCGTTGTTCGACCCCACGACGACGACCGGTTTTGGAGCGGCGAGGCCGAGCACGTCGCCCATGTCCGCCAGCCCGTACAGGCCGGGGACGTAGTTGTCGGCGCAGTGGTGGATGGTCATGATCGAGTCGCGGAACGTGCAGAGCGAGCTCGACGGCATGGCGAAGCCCACGCGCGAGAGCAGCGCCGCGGCATAGATCGAGACCGTGCCGCCCCCGGAGTTGCCCATCACGCCCACGCAGGAGAGGTCCGCGTCGCCGCGCGACTCGAGGTAGTCGATCGCCCGATCGACGTCGTAGACGCGCTCGCCGAGCAGGGTTCGCCCCAGCATCAGCGCGCGCATGGCGGCGTCCTCGCAGCCGTTGTGAATGCTGCGGCGCCGTTGCACTCGCTCGCTGCGCTCGCCGAACGCTCGCTGCTCGAGCGCCAGCGCGGCGACGCCGTGGCGCATGCAGGCGACGGCGAAGTCACGGTCACCCTCGACCGCGATACGGCGCTTCTCGTTCGCGGCGAGGCCGATCGAGTTGTGCGCGCCGCTGGTGTGACCCTGCAGACAGATCATGAAGCGATGGGGTGGTCGGCTGCCGGACGGAATGCAGACGTAGGCGACGGCGTGAGCGCCCGGCTCACACAGGAACACGACCTTGGCGATCGTACCGAGCGCATGACGCCGCTGCCACAAGGTGCGCGCGGCGAGCGGCGGCCGGCGTGTGGGAAAACCGTCCAGGCCGAGCAGGCCGGCGAGCTCTCGGCGCAGCTTGCGCTGCCAGGGCCCGACTGGACCTCCGGCGTAGCTCAGGCGGGGTGTTTGCTCGAGCAGCGGTGCGTGACAGACCGACGGCGACAGCGCGAGTGTTCTCGGCATGTGGTGCTCACTTCACGACCGATGCTGGCCACAGGTGGTACCAGAGCATTGCGTCACGAGTCAGGAGACCACTCTGCTGGTAGAGCCGCTGCGCGGCCGCGTTCTTGCCCTGCGTCACCACGCTCACGCGCTTCACGTTCTGCTCGGCTAGCCAGCGCAGCGCCGCGGCCAGGAGCTTCTTGCCCAGGCCCTTGCCTCGCGCCTGCGCCGCGACCGCTAGCAGTCCGATCTGGCCGCTGCCGTCCTCCTTTTTCTGGCAGGTGACGTAGCCGAGCACGTCGTCGTCCTCGCTGGCCACGAGCACGGCGTCGGCGAAACCCTCCTCGACGCTGCGCTGGATCCAGGTCGCGTACAGGGCGTCGCAGCGCTCTCGCGGAAAGTGTTCGTCGGCGTAGAAGCGCGAATCGCGGTGGCTGCTGCTGGCGATCGCACGCAAGCCGGGCACGTCCTCCGGTCGGGCGCTTCTCACACCGGGCACGGCGACGCCCGCCGCGGGAACCGGACCCTCCAGCGTGAGGCGAACGTCCACCAGCTGGAAGCCGGCTCGTGTTGCGCTCTGACTGGTGAGCTCTGCGCGCGGATCGATCAAGTAGTA
>DATLIL010001138.1:0-1674 GCA_035539475.1 Polyangiaceae bacterium | reverse complement strand
GGCGGACGCCACGGCGGCCTCGTTCGCCCACTCCACCAGCGTCAGCACGTTGAACTCGCCCGTTCCGCCGGTCTGGTCCAGCACGAGGGTGCGTCGGCAGCCCGGCAAGGTGCGCAGTGTTTCCTGGATGCGCTGCATCTGTGCGATGAACGCCGGACGCACGTCGGTGGGCACGACGAACTTGTCGATGCGGAAGACGGGAGCGGACGAGAGGGCGGTGAGGTCGTTCGGCATGGCGGGTCCCTTGGGTCGGTGCGCGCAGGGCTGGGCGCTGACCTGGATTCTCAAACCTCAAGCGAAGTTGAGGTCAAGGGGCTTTTCTGGCGAGGCGCGGCACATCGGAACTCCGCCAACCGCGCCGCGTACGGATCCAGCGCATCCTCCGCCCGTCCCAGCGGCAGACCCGTCACCGCCACGAACCGGGCCGGCGTGACCTGCCCCTGGTCCATCAACTCGTCCACCACGGCAAGCAGCGTACCCCGATGCGTTTCGATCAGGCGCATGGCGCGCGCGTGTTCACCCTGCAGCAGCGCTTCGAGCGGGGCGTTGGTCGCTTCGACATCGGTGCAGAGGTTGTCCTCGGCGTTGACACACACGTCGGTGCGCGCGTTGTGTTCGCCATGCCCGAGGTGCCGCAGCAAACGCGCCGCCGACTCGGTCGCCTTGCGCAGATCGCTCTCCGCCCCGCTGGAACTCATCCCGGTCCCGAAGACGAGCAGCTCGGCCGCACGCCCGGCGAGGCTCGTGCAGATGGCATCGAGCGTGTTCTGCCGCGACCAGACCTTGCGCGAGCTGTAGACGTTGTAGCCGCCCTCGAAGCTCGCCACATGGATCTTGATCTCCCGCGGCGCGCGTCCGAAGAGCAGTGCGTGAACGAGGCCATGCCCGGCCTCGTGCACCGCCAGCAGCGCCCGGAAGTCGTGGTTGTTCCGCTGGCGCAGGCGGCTGATCTCGAACGGCGCCGCGATGGCCTGCGACTGCCCGTGCCAATGGGCGATGAGGCTGCGGCCATCGGCCGTGAGCCCCACGACGTCGTCCGCCGAAGCGCCGCGCTCGAGCGCCCACAGCGCGGTCTTCGCGAGCCCCGCGCCCAGGATGGCATGCAGCGACGAGAACAGCGGCCGCGTGCCCTGCGCAGGGAACACGGCGTTCGCGTAGATCTGCTCGCGCACGCTGGCCTCCAGCTCGAAGCGCAGGCCGCAGCGTTCGCCGGTGTCGCGCGCGTAGCGGGCACAGCCCTGTTCGATCAACTGCTCGTACGCGCGGCGTGACAGCGAGGGATAGACCACATGCTCGTTGCCCAGCCGCGCCACCTGCTCGGGCTTGAAGCGCTTGTTGAGCGCCTGCTTCACGTCGATGACGCTCAGCTTGCCGGTCATCGCGTGGAAGGTGTCGGCGTCACTGTCGCAGTCGTCGACGCTGGTGGCGAGGTCCTCGTACATCTCGTCGAGGTTGCCGCACACGAAGACGAGCAGGCGGCTGTAGTCGGTCTCCCACTGCTGCTGGCCGCTTTCGCGGAAGGCGTGCAGGCGCGCCTGGATCTGCTCGGGCGACCAGGCCATGATCTCCAGCAGCGGCTCGGTGAGCTTGAGCGTGTGCCGCAGCGTCTTGGCTTCCCAGCTGCTGAGCTTGAAGCGCAGCCTGGCCTCCTCGTCTTCTTCCGCTCGCTCGGCG